>JBFXHL010000019.1:0-33424 GCA_050177075.1 Sulfuricellaceae bacterium
TCGCCCACCCACAGGCCTTCCACCTGGTGGAACATGGGGGAATGGGTGGCGTCGGAGTCGACGTGGTAGACCCGACCGGGAGCGATCACCTTCAGCTCCGGCAGGCGGTCCAGATGGGCGTACCTGGCCACGTGGGCCAGCATGGTCCGCACCTGCACCGGACTGGTATGGGTCCGCAGCAGGTCGCCGCCTTCCACGTAAAAGGTATCGTGCATGGAGCGGGCGGGATGGTCTTCGGGAGTATTGAGGGCGGTGAAATTGTGGAAATCGTCCTCGATCTCCGGGCCTTCCGCCACCGAGAAACCGATGGAAGCGAACAGCCGCTCGATGCGCTCCAGGGTCAGGGTCACCGGATGCAGACCGCCCTGGCCATGGCCACGACCCGGCAGGGTGACATCCAGGGATTCCTGGGCCAGCTGCTTCTCCAGCTCTTTTTGCTGAATGGCGTCGCGGCGGGCCTGCAGGGCTTGCTCCACCTGCTCCTTGACCTGGTTGATGCGCGCCCCGGCTTCGCGCCGCTCTTCCGGCGCCATCTTGCCGAGCCCCTTCAACCGTTCGGTCAGGGCGCCGCTTTTGCCCAGATAACGGGCCTTGACCTGTTCCAGCTCGGCGGCATTATCCGTTGCCGCGAAAGCGGCCTGGGCTTCATGAAGTATTTGCTCGAGGTTGTCCACGTCTTCGCAAACTCTCTAAATCTGGGGAGCCGTGAACTTTCACCGCTCCAAAAACAAAAAAAAGGAGGCTTGCGCCTCCTTCTTTTTCCGCTTGCCGCTTAGGCGGAGAGGCTCGCCTTGGCCTGATCGACGATCTTGGCAAAAGCAGCCTTGTCAAACACGGCCAGGTCGGCCAGAACCTTGCGGTCGATGTCGATGGCAGCCTTTTTCAGGCCGTTCATGAACACGCTGTAGGTCATGCCCAGCTCGCGGGTGGCCGCGTTGATACGGGCGATCCACAGAGCGCGGAACTGACGCTTGCGTTGACGACGGTCGCGGTAGGCATACTGACCGGCCTTCATCACCGCTTCGTTGGCGATACGCCAGACGTTCTTACGACGGCCGCGGAAACCCTTGGCCAGGTTCAGGACTTTTTTGTGACGGGCACGGGCGGTTACACCGCGTTTTACTCGTGGCATGGTCTTCCCTCCTTAGGCGTGGGGCATCATGGCGCGGATGCGGCCCATGTCGGTGGGACCCACGGCGGTGATGCCGCGCAGCTGGCGCTTCCGCTTGGTGGACTTCTTGGTCAGGATATGACGCAGGTGGGAGTGGCCGCGCTTGACGCTGCCGCTACCACGGACGCGGAACCGCTTGGCGGCGCCGCTCTTGGTTTTCATCTTAGGCATAAACTACTCCTTACAGTTATAAACATGGCGCCGGGCGTCTCCTGGCGGAGCGCTTGGTTACCCGGAACCACTTGTGTCAGCCCAGAGTCGCGAGTCGAGAGCAAAACAGCTCCTCTCTCTCAGCCAACGACTCTCGGCCGAATTCTCACTTCTTCTTCGGCGACAGCACCATCACCATCTGCCGGCCTTCCAGCTTGGGGAACTGCTCCACCGTGCCGACTTCGGTCAGGTCGGCCTCAACCCGTTTCAGCAGGGCCAGGCCCAGCTCCTGGTGCGTCATTTCCCGCCCCCGGAAGCGTAGGGTAACTTTCGCCTTGTCCCCGTCCTGGAGGAAGCGGATCAGGTTGCGCAGCTTGACCTGATAGTCCCCTTCGTCGGTGCCAGGGCGAAACTTGATTTCCTTGACCTGGATTTGCTTCTGCTTCAGTTTGGCCTCGTGCCGCTTCTTGCTTTCGCGGTACTTGAACTTGCCATAATCCATCAAGCGGCACACGGGCGGAACAGCCACGGGGGAAATCTCCACCAGATCCACTTCGGCCTCTTCCGCCATTTCCAGCGCCTGGGCCAGTGACACGATGCCGATCTGTTCTCCTTCGACCCCGACCAAGCGGACCTCCGACGCGGTAATCTCGTCGTTGAGCCGCAGTTCCTTATCCTGAGCTATAGCAAACCTCCAATCAAGCCAACCCGGCGGCCACGCCGCCGAAAAATCAAGCCGTGCGTCCTTCGACCTCGCCCCGGAGCCTCTCGATGAAGGCTTCCAGCGGCATCTGCCCGAGGTCTTCGCCATTACGGCTGCGCACGGCCACCTGTCCCGTTTCCAGCTCCTTATTGCCCACCACCAGAAGGTAAGGCAAACGCTGGATACTATGTTCGCGAATTTTATAGGTAATTTTCTCGTTTCTCAAGTCCGATCGCGCACGGAAGCCATTTTGACGCAATTTTTCCGTCACCTGCTCGGCATAGCCGGCCTGGGCGTCGGTGATATTCAGCACCATGGCCTGCACCGGCGCCAGCCATGCCGGGAACTGGCCGGCGTAGTGCTCGATGAGGATGCCGAGGAAGCGCTCCATGGAACCGACGATGGCGCGGTGCAGCATCACCGGCGTCTTGCGGCTGTTGTCCTCGGCCACGTACTCCGCCCCCAGGCGGCCGGGCAGGTTGAAGTCGAGCTGGATGGTGCCGCATTGCCACAGGCGGCCGATGCTGTCCTTGAGGGTGAATTCGATCTTTGGACCGTAGAAGGCCCCCTCGCCGGGCTGCAGATCATAGGCCAGGCCGTTTTTCTCCAGGGCGGCTGCCAGGGCGGCTTCCGCCTTGTCCCAGGTCTCGTCGGTGCCGACGCGCTTCTCCGGCCGGGTGGACAGCTTCACCAGCACATCCTTGAAGCCGAAGTCGTTGTATACCTCGTACAGCATGACGATGAAGGCCGCCACTTCGGACTCCACCTGCTCCTCGGTACAGAAGATATGGGCGTCGTCCTGGGTGAAGCCGCGCACCCGCATCAGGCCGTGCAGCGCTCCGGAAGGCTCATTGCGGTGACAGGAGCCGAATTCCGCCAGGCGCATGGGCAGGTCCCGGTAGCTGTGCAGGCCATTGTTGAAGATCTGGATATGACCAGGACAGTTCATGGGTTTCACCGCATAGTCCCGGTTCTCCGAGGCGGTGGTGAACATATTCTCGCGATAGTTCTGCCAATGGCCGGATTTTTCCCACAGGGTCTTGTCCATCACCGTCGGCGTGCGCACTTCCTGGTAGCCGTGATCGACGAACTTCTTGCGCATGTACTGCTCCACCTGCTGCCAGATGGTCCAGCCCTTGGGATGCCAGAACACCATGCCCGGCGCCTCGTCCTGGAGATGGAACAGCTCCAGCTGCTTGCCCAGGCGGCGATGGTCCCGTTTCTCGGCTTCTTCCAGGCGATGGAGATAGGCCTCCAGGTCGTCTTTCTTCGCCCAGGCGGTGCCGTAGACCCGCTGGAGCATTTCGTTTTTCGAATCGCCGCGCCAGTAAGCCCCGGCCAGCTTCATCAGCTTGAATACCTTGAGCTTTCCGGTGGAGGGCACGTGGGGACCGCGGCACAGGTCGGTGAAGTCGCCCTGGGTGTAGAGGGACAACACCTGGTCGGCGGGGATGGATTCGATGATCTCGGCCTTGTAGGCCTCGCCGATAGATTTGAAATAAGCCACCGCCTCGTCCCGGGGCATCTCCTTGCGGGTCACGGGCAAGTCGCGCTTGGCCAGCTCCGCCATCTTCTTCTCGATGGCTTCCAGGTCCTCGGGAGTGAAACCGCGCTTGAAGGCGAAGTCGTAGTAGAAGCCGTCCTCGATCACCGGGCCGATGGTCACCTGGGCCTCGGGAAACAGTTCCTTCACTGCCTGGGCCAGCAAGTGGGCGGTGGAATGACGGATGATTTCGAGGCCCTCGGCATCCTTGTCGGTGACGATGGCCAGATCGCTGTCGGATTCGATGCGGAAGGAAGTATCCACCAGCCTGCCGTCCACCTTGCCGGCCAGGGCCGCCTTGGCGAGACCGGGGCCGATATTCGCGGCCACTTCATGAACCGTTACAGGCTGATCGAATCGGCGCTCGGAGCCGTCGGGCAAACGGATAACTGGCATCTCACATTCCGCGGGTAAAAACAACAAAAGTGCGGGCTCGCCGCACTTTTGTTGGGAAGTTGGTAGGCGCGATTGGACTCGAACCAACGACCCCCACCATGTCAAGGTGGTGCTCTAACCAGCTGAGCTACGCGCCTAAAGAACGCGCATTCTACTTAATCCCGCCCGATGTTTCAACCTATAATGCAGCCCGTGAATCTTTTTTACGTTATCGACATCGCCGCCGTCGGCGTCTGCGCCATCACCGCCACCCTGGAAGCAGGGCGGCGGGAGATGGATTTGTTCGGCGTGCTGGTGGTAGGGCTGGTGGCCGGCATCGGCGGCGGCACGGTGCGGGATGTGCTGCTTGGCCGGCTGCCCGTTTTCTGGGTATACGACCCGCTTTACGTTGGGGTGGCGATTGGGGCCGCCGTGCTCACCTTTTTCGCCTCGCGGCGGGTTCGACTGCCCCGGGACTTCTTTCTTCTCCCCGATGCCGTCGGTCTTGCTCTGTTCACCGTCATCGGCGCCACCGTCGCCCTCTCCCTCGGCACCTCCTGGGTCATCGCCGCCATGATGGGCGTGATCACCGCCGTGTCGGGAGGCATCATCCGCGACATCCTGTGCAACGAAATCCCTCTCGTGTTCCGCAGCGAGCTTTACGCCACCGCATCCCTGGCCGGCGGGCTGCTGATGATCGCCCTGCTTCACGCCGGTCTGCCGCGGCGCGAGGTCAGCCTGATCGCCATGACCGCCATCTTCCTCATCCGCGTCGCCGCCATCCGCTGGCGCATCCATTTGCCGCGCTTCCGCAGCCCGGCCTGAAGCCTGCTACCGCCGCCTGGCCCTGGTGACTCCAGGAATGTCGCGCACAGCGGTGAGAATGCGCTCCAGCTGGTCCACGCCGGCCACCTGGACGGTAAAGCTCATGGCCGCCTGCAAGCCTCGACTCAAGGTATTCGTGGCAATCACGTTGACCTTCTCCCGGGTCAATGCCTCGGTAATGTCCCGCAGCAGACCCTGACGGTCGTTGGCCTCCACCTCAATATCCACGTCGAAGAGGCCGGTTTTCTTGCCCCACTGGGCAGAGAGCAGGCGCTGCCTCCCCTCCTCCGTCAAGCGCTGGACATTGGGGCAATCGCTGCGGTGGATTGCCACCCCGCGCCCCCGGGTAACGAAACCGACGATGGGGTCGGGGGGAACCGGCTTGCAGCACTTCGCCATGACGGTAAGGAGGTTGCCCATGTCCTCCACCAGAATGCTTCCCTTATTTGTCGGCAAAGCCCCCTTTGACAGGGATAGCCGCCACTCCTCGACTGGTTTGGGCGCCTCCTCCTGTGCAGCCGCTACGGCCTGCCGGGCCGATATGTCGCCGCGGCCGACGGCGGCGAGAAAATCGTCGCTCTTGTCGTAACCGAACTTCTGCGCCATGCGCTCCAGGGTAGGAAGCGCCACGCCCTGACGGTGAGCCTCTTTTTCCAGGCTGTCGCGCCCCTGGGCGATATTTTCTTCGTAGTGCTGGTACTTGAACCAATGGCTGATTTTCGACCGTGCCCGGCCGGTCTGGACGTAGCCCAACGCCGGATTGAGCCAATCCCGGCTCGGCCCGCCTTGCTTGGCGGTAAGAATCTCTACCCGCTGCCCCGTCTGCAACGGTGTGGTCAGCGGAACAATCGCCCCGTCCACCTTGGCGCCACGGCAGCGGTGGCCCAGATCGGTATGCAGGTGGTAAGCGAAATCGAGAGGCGTGGCTCCCTTGGGCAGAGGAATGACCTTGCCCTGGGGCGTCAGCACATAGACCGTATCCTGGAACAAGCCGGTCTTGAACTGCTCCATGATTTCACCCGCATCCTCGACCTCCTCCTTCCACTCCAGGATTTGCCGCAGCCAGGCGATTTTCTCCTCGAAGCGGACGTCCTGTTTCCCCCCCTCCTTGTAGCGCCAATGGGCCGCCACCCCCAGCTCGGCGTGGCGATGCATGTCGTGGGTGCGGATTTGCACCTCCAGGGCCTTATCCTCCGGCCCCACCACCGCCGTGTGCAGGGACTGGTAGGCGTTGCCCTTGGGACGGGAAATATAGTCGTCGAATTCCTTGGGAATCGGCTGCCACAGGTTATGGACGATGCCCAGGGCGGCGTAACAGTCGGCCACCGTATTCACCAGGATGCGAACCGCGCGGACGTCGTACAGTTCCGTGAAGTCGAGGTCCTTGCGCTTCATCTTCTTGTAGATGCTGAAAATATGCTTGGGCCGACCGCTGACCTCGGCGGCAATGCCCACCCTGGCCAATTCGGTCCGGAGCTTTTCCTTCACCTCTTCGATGTACTGCTCCCGGTCCACCCTGCGCTCATCCAGCAGCTTGGCGATTTTCTTGTACAGCTCCGGGTCGAGGTAGCGGAAGGCGAGGTCCTCCATTTCCCACTTGATCTGCCAGACGCCGAGACGATTGGCCAGCGGCGCGAACAAATCCTGGATTTCCCGCGCCACCCGGTAGCGGGTTTCCTCGTCGGCCTTGGCCACGAAACGCAGGGCCTGGGTCCGTTCGGCAAGCTTGATCAGCACCACCCGCACGTCCTCGACCATCGCCAGCAGCATCTTGCGCAGGTTCTCCACATGGGCCTCCGCCTGCTTGGCGTTTTCCCCTGCGGGAAGGCGGCTGAATTCGCGTATCTGCCCCATGCGCCAGATGCCCTCCACCAGGGTGGAAATTTCCCGGCCGAAGCGCTTTTCCAACTCCACGGCACTGCTTTCCACGCACTCCGGCACGGCATACAGCACCGCGGCGGCAAGGGAAGCGCCGTCCAGACGCAAGCCGGCGGCGATATCGGCGGTGCCGAGGGCATGGCTCAGCAATGCTTCACCTTCCGCGGAACTCCTGCCGTCATAACACTCCGCCGCATAGCCACAGGCGCGGCGCAGCAGCGCCAATTCCTCGTCGCCACGGCTGCCCTCCAGGGCCTGCAACCACGCCTGCCAATCGGAGTCGCCCCGAATCGGATTCAAACGGGAATCAGCAATGTAAACCACGACACCACACCATCGGATAAGGGAAAGGGCACATTATGAACCATAAGCGCAAACAGCGCGGGGCGAGGGACCTTCCCGGCCCCCCGCCCCGCAGCACTAGACAGCGACGCTGTAAGAATAGCTCAGCAGGGCTGGCCTGCGGCCTCACCCTGGACCGCCATGCTCTCCAGATGCTGCAACACGAGGTTACTGGCATGCTCCATCTGGTTGGCATGCTGTAGGGCTTGCGCAAAGTCGCCGGCGAAAAACATTTCCACGGCGGCCTTGCCATTGACGTGGACATCCTTGTGGGGATTTTCGATTTCCTTGTAGGCCCCCAGGCCGGAGAAACACTCCTTGCCGTCCCCTTCGTAATACCACTTGCCGAGGCGGCAGGCCGTATGGCTGGAAAAATCGGCGGCGGTCTTCTGGGACAGCCCCATGAACACCTTGTAGATCTCCATCTTGTAGATCAGGTGGTCGACCTTCGCCACTTCGACGAAGGTCCGCAGGGCCGTGCCGCGGATGGTGGCGCGGTTCTGTTCGGAAATGTCCAGCAGTTTCTGCATGCTGGAACGGGCATTCTGCGCGTCCTGCTCGTAGCGGGCCGCATCTTCGGGCGTGATCTCGATCTTCGCCTTGGCGGTGGCGGTTTCCTGCTGAATCGCCGTGACCAGGGACGAAATCTCGTTGGTGGCGCTGGCCGTCCGCTCCGCCAGTTTGCGCACTTCGTCCGCCACTACGGCAAATCCCCTTCCCTGCTCCCCGGCCCGGGCAGCTTCGATAGCCGCGTTGAGGGCGAGAAGGTTGGTCTGGTCGGCGATTTCCTTGATCAGGTTGACGATGCCGCCAATCTGGCTGGCCCGGTCGTTGAGCGCGTCCACCGTGGAGGCGACATCCTTGGTCTTGTCCGACATGCCGTGGACGTTGGCGGATATTTGCTGCACCGAGGACAAATTGGCGTTGGTGGCCTGGGCGGTATAGTCGGCGGTTTCCGCCTCCTTTTTCATGGAGGTCGCCAGATGGGCCAGGGATTTCTGGGATTCCGTCAGGCTCTGGCTGAACATCAGCACGTTCTGGAACAGGCCGGCATGAAAGGCATCCTTTGCTCTTTCCTCCTCCAGAGCTGCCTGCATGGACTGCCTCTCGCTTTCCCACTGCTGGCTTGCGGCAAGATGCTCGGCCTCCATTTGCTGCACCCGCATCTTGAGCGCGGCGATTTCCTGCTTCAATTGGCTGCATCCGAACATTTTCTTTTGTCCTGTCGTAATTGTCGTTGTAAAACCCCAGCCCCCTTTGGGAGCCTCCCCTTTTCTTTATTTTTCCAACAATTCAAGCGGATGTAAATGCCTATCGCACCGGCCCATTCCAATATCGGACCCGGCTCGTCCGCCATGGCTGCAACTCCAGCCGCCCGGCAGCAAAGCGCACGGTGACCGCGCCATCGCGGTCGGTACGCAGGAAAACCGCCCCCTCGTCCTGGTAGCGCCGTACCACTTCAGCCGCCGGGTGCCCGAAGCGGTTGCGATATCCCGCCGACGCAACGGCGAGACGGGGACGCACCGCGGCCACGAACTCCCCCGTCGAGGAAAACCTGCTGCCATGGTGAGGCACCACCAACACCTCGGCGGCAAGCCCTTCGCCGTAGCGGGCCACCAGCTTTTCCTCCGTGCCGCGGCCAATATCCGCCGCGATGAGCGCGCGGCCCTGGGCCGCCTCCACCCTCAAGACGCAGCCGCGCTCGTTATCGCTGGTTTTTTCCGCCAGCGTCAGCGCATCAGGATGAAGGAAGGCGAATTCCACCCCATTCCAGGACCACGCCATACCCTGGCGGCAGGGCCAGGAACGGGGCACTTTCTTATGAAGAAAATGCCCGGGCGGCAGGGAGGACGCCATCCACCCCACCGGCACCGCATCCAATACGGCGGACGCCCCGCCGAAATGGTCGATGTCGTCATGGGAGATAATCAGGCCATCCAAGGCTCCTACCCCATCTCCGCGCAAGAAGGGGACGATGACACGTTCGCCTGCGCTGGCATCCTCGCCCAGGCGGGGTCCCGCGTCGAACAGCAAGGCATGATGGGCCGTCCGCGCGACGACTGCCAGGCCCTGCCCCACGTCCAGCACCGTCAGCCACAGCTCGCCCGGTCTCGGCCCAGGCGGCTGGACGAGGAACATCGGCGCCATGGCAAAGGCCCCCAGCCAACGGGAGGGAAAGCCCCGGGGCAAGAGCAGCCATACCGCCCCGGCGGTGGCGGCCGCCACCGTCCAGGGAAGGGGCGCATGTTGTTGCCAAACCGCCTCAGGCAAGGAAGCCAGGGCCTCCAGGGCGGCCATGCACCAAGTCATCAGCTGATGGGCCAGCAACAGGGGTCCGCTCCACGGAGAAACCGCCCCCAGCAGAGCCAGCGGCGTCACCGCCAGGCTCACCAAGGGAATGGCGAAGGCATTGGCCAGGGGGGAGACCAGGGAGACCTGCTGAAAGAGCGCCAGCAGCAGGGGCGTCAGCCCCACCGTGATGGCCCACTGCACCCTGCCCCATCCCCAGAGCCGGGAAGCCGAGCCGATGCGGCCGGCACTCGTCCCCAGGATCAGTCCCACCGCGCCGAAGGACAACCAGAAACCCGGCGACAGCACCGCCCAAGGGTCAGCGATCAGGACGGCCAGCAAGGCCGCCGCCAGGATTCTGGACGGGGAAACCTGCCTGCCCCGCCAGAGGGCGGCGGCCACCACTCCCAGCATCCAAACCGTGCGTTGGGTCGGCAGCGAAAACCCCGCCAGCCAAGCGTAGGCCAGCGCCGCCGTGAAGCCGGCCAAGGCGGCAATCCGCCGCGCGGGGATGAACAGGGACCAGCGCGGCACCCGCCGCCAGAGGAAGAATGCCGCCCACGAAAACAAACCCGCCACCAGGGTCACATGGAGGCCGGAAATGCTCATCAAGTGGGTAACGCCGGTGCGGGAAAAAACCTGCCACTGGGCGGGCGAGATGGCATTCTGCTCGCCCACGGTCAGGGCGAGCAGGATTCCGCCGTCGGGACGGCCCTCCAGCGCGACCCGCAAATGCTCGGCTACCCTTTCCCGCAACCGCTCCATCAACGGGCCGGGGCGACGGCTGGAATTGGCCAGGCGCTGGTTCTCCCCATCCTGGACCACGTAGCCGGTAGCCCGGATATTCCGCTCCAGCAGCCAGGCCTCGTAATCGAAGCCATGGGGATTGGCGTTGCCGTGGGGACGCTTGAGCCTCAGCGTGAGGCGCCAGCGCTCCGCGGCATGCAAGGTCGGCGGCGGCACGCCCTCCCCGTTTCTCCTGGGGGCGTACCAGGCAAGAAGCAGACGGCGCGGCACGATCGCCTCGGGGGTCGCCGTCCGCTCCACCTCGAACAGGAAGCGTGTCCCGTAGTCGGCGGTTCGCGGCATTTCCGCCACCGTTCCGGTCACGACGACCTCCCTTCCTTCCCACGCCGGCGCGAGGGCATCGTCCAGCCGCCACTGGGCCAGGGTGGCGGCCCACAGGAAGCCGCAGGCGAATGCGGCCGTCGGCAGGAGCAGACGACGCCAGCCGGGCCGCTGGACGCCCCAGGCGGCGAGGAATAGGGAAAGCGGCACGCCCCACCACCACGGGGAGGGGAGCGTGGCTTGCTGCTGCAGCAGCCAGATTCCGGCCAGGAACGCCAGAACCCCGCTGCGCATGGGGTCTAATCCTTGGGAATATCGAGAGTGCGGCCTTCGTCCAGCAGCTTGGTGAAGGCGGCGGCATCCACCGGTTTGCTGAAATAGTAGCCCTGCATTTCATCGCAGCGGTTGGCATTAAGCAGGGCGAGCTGCGCGGCCGTTTCCACTCCTTCCGCAATCACCCGCAGGCCGAGGCTGTGCCCGAGGGCGATGATGGCCTGGCTGATGGCGAGGTCGGCGGGATCGTCGGAAATGTCGCGGATGAAAGACTGGTCGATCTTCAGCTTGTCCACCGGGAAGCGCTTGAGGTAGCTCATGCTGGAATAGCCGGTGCCGAAATCGTCGATGGACAGTTGCAGATTGAGGGATTTCAATTGCCGCAGGGTTTTGATCACGTCCTCGGCATTGTGCATCACCAGGCTTTCGGTCAGCTCCAACTCCAGGCAGCGCAGATCGAGGCCGACAGCTTCCGCCGCGCCCTGGATCACGTCCGTCAGATTGCTTTGCTTGAACTGGACCGCCGACAGGTTGACCGCCACGCACAGGTCACGGTAACCGGCATCATGCCAGAGCTTGGCTTGGCGGCAGGCCTCCCTCAGCACCCACTCGCCGATGGGTATGATAAAGCCCGACTCCTCCGCCAGGGGAATGAATTCCATGGGCGGCACCATGCCCCGTTCGGGGTGTTGCCAGCGGATCAGGGCCTCCATGCCGATAATGCGACCGGTCATGATGTCCACCTGGGGCTGGTAGTGCAGCAGGAACTCGCCCCGCTCCAGCGCATGGTGCATGGCGTTTTCCATCTTCAGCAGGCTGAGGACGCTGGCGTTCATGCTCTGAGTATAAAAGCGGTAGCTGTTGCGCCCGGACTGCTTGGCGCCATACATGGCCGATTCGGCATTCTTCAGCAGCACATCCGGGCTGTCCCCGTCGTCGGGATACAGGCTAACGCCGATACTGGCGGTAATGCTGATCTCCTGGGCATCCACGGAAAACGGCAAGGCAAAACCATCCAGGATTTTCTGCGCCACCAGGGCCGCATTCTGGGCTTCGCCCAAATCGGACAGCACCACCACATATTCGTCGCCGCCCAAGCGCGCCACCAGGTCCTCCTCGTGCACCACCGACCTCAAGCGCTGGGCCACCTGCTGCAGCAACTGGTCGCCGAAGATGTGGCCGAGGGATTCGTTGACGTTCTTGAAGCGGTCCAAATCCAGCAGCAGCACGGCAACCGGCTTCTCCTGGCGATGGGAGGAGACGAGCAAGCGCCCCAGTTGGTCCTGGAACAGCACCCGGTTTGGCAAATCGGTCAACGGGTCGTAGTGGGCCAGGTAAGCGATGCGCTCCTCGTCGTACTTGCGCTGGCTGATGTCCGAAAACACGGCGATGTAATGAGAAATTTCGCCGCCGCCATTGCGGACGACGTTGATGACCAGCCATTCGGGATAAAGCTCGCCGTTCTTGCGCCGGTTCCAGATTTCGCCTTGCCAGTGGCCGTGCAGCTTCAGGGACTCCCACATGGCGTGGTAGAACTCCCGCTCCTGGCGGCCGGAATTGAGCAGGCGGGGATTTTTCCCCCTGACCTCCTCCTCGGCATAGCCGGTGATTTCGGTGAACGCCCGGTTGGCGGTCACGATGTTGTTGTCGGCATCGGTAATCATGATGCCCTCCGAGCTCGCCTCGAACACCGTCGCCGCCAAATGCAGCTTCTCGTCCCGGGAAACGATCTCCCGCCGCTGGAATACGATCTGGGCTGCCTTGTAGATGGCCTCCAGCAGGGATTCGACGTCGATGGGCTTGAGCACGTATTTGTCGATGCCGGCGTCGATGGCCTTGAGCAGCAAATCGTAATCGTTGAAGGCCGTGGTCACCACCACCGGCGTGTCGTAGTCGATGGCCTTGATTTCCACCGCCATGCGCAGGCCATCCATCACCGGCATCATGATATCCGTCACCACCACGTCGGGCCGATGCTGGCGGAAGAGTTCCAGCCCTTCCTGGCCGTTGACCGCCGTCCACAAATTCCCGGAGCGACGGCGCAGATAGCGGGCCAATTCCTCCCGAATATCGTCGTCATCCTCGACATACAGCAGCGTCAGCTCCTTAAGGCTGGCCACATCGAATTTATGCGTTGCGTTCTCTTCAGTCATGGGTCAAGTCTGTTGGCTGTTATTGTCGTTATCGACTGCCACGGGAATCCGAATCACGAATTCTGCCCCGCCGTTCCGGTTATGCGCCTCAATGGTGCCATCCATGTTCTCAAGAATCATCTTCGACATATAGAGGCCGATTCCGGTGCCTTTTTCCTTGGTGGTGAAATAGGGGTCGAAAATCCTCGGCAGCACTTCCGGCGGAATTCCCCCGCCCTTGTCGCCAACCCTAAGAATAGCCCGATCTCCCTCGCGCGCGAAACTGATTTCCACCTCCCCTTCGGCAACGCCATTCTCCTGCATGGCCTCTTTGGCGTTGACAAGCAGATTGAGGAGGACCTGGGAGAACTCATTGGCGAACCCCATTACCCGTATGTCTTCCGATGCGTTGATGCGCACGGGAATATTATGGTGCTTGAAACTTGCCGATACCAGCCGCAATGCGTTTTCCACCGCGTCCCGAAGGCCGAACTCGACCTTTTCACGGTTGGGGCGGAAAAAATTCCGGAAATCGTCGATGGTGTCGGACATTTTTCCGATCAGGCGCCGTCCGTTCTCCGCCGCCGTATCCAAATACTCCTCGTCCAGCTCGTGGTAATGGAAGGCATCCTGGATGTTGCTCAACAGCAGGCCGAGGGCATTCAAGGGCTGGCGCCACTGGTGGGCGATATTGCCGATCATTTCTCCCATGGCCGCCAGACGGGACTGCTGGATCAGCAAGTGGTCCTTTTCCCGGTTCTGGGCCACCTGCTCGGCCACCCTTTGCTCCAGGGTTTCATTGAGGCTTCTCAGCTTCTCTTCCGCCAGCTTACGGCCGGTGACGTCCCGGAACACCACCTGAATCAGCGTCCGGCCTTTATAGACCATTGGTTCCGCCACCACCTCGGCAAAGAACGAGGTGCCGTCCAGGCGCAGGAGCTTCTCTTCCACCAGGGGAACGCCCTCGCCCTCCGCCATGGTGCGCAGGCGGTTCCCCACCAGGTCACGACTGTCCGAATGCACCAATTCGAGAACGGAACGCCCCAGGAAATCCTCCAATCCCTGCCCGCCGAACATCTTCACCGCCGCCGGGTTGACGAACTCGATCGTCCCGCCGCTATGGAGAACGATGCCGTCGGGCGACTGCTCCACCAGAAAGCGGTAACGCTCCTCGCTCTCCCGCAAGGCGGCCTCCATCATGCGATGCTCCGTGACATCCATGAAAGTCAGCGCGACTCGATATTGTTCCAGGCTAAGCGGCGTGGCGGAAACGCTGAGCCAGACCAGGTCGTCGCCGGCACGAATCAGGCGCAGCTCTTCCCCTTCGATCCGTATCCCCTCCTTCAAGACCCGGCAGGAAGGAAAATCCTTCAGCGGCACGATTCCTGCCGCCGCATCGCTTCCCAGCCATTTCAGGCTGTCGAGCGGCACCCCCTCCGGTGCGGTCAGGGCCAACATCCTGCACGCGGAGGGATTGGCTTCCACTATCCGTCCCGCGCCGTCGGTGAAGGCGATACCCACCGGCGACTGCTCGAACAGCGCCCGGTATTTCGCCTCGCTTTCCTGCAAGCGCCGCTCCGCTTCCTTGCGGCGGGAAATATCCTCCAGCACCGACACGAAATACTGCGGCCCTCCCGTCTGGTCCCGCAGCAGCGTCACGGTCACCCTCACCCAGACCGTCGTGCCATCGTGCCGCAGGTTGCGCTTTTCGAGTGAAAAGGATTCCGCCCGCCCCTCCAGCAACTGCTCCATTTGTATTCGGACGAGCTCCCTATCTTCCGGGTGGGTCAACGCAGCCACCGTCATGCCGAGCATGCTGGACTCGTCGTAGCCATGGATATCCAAAAAGCGTCGGTTAAAACGCAAAAAACGGCCATCCAGGCCCACGTTGGCGATTCCGACCGCGGCCTGGTCGAAGGTCGCGCGGAGAAACTCCCGGCTCTGCCACACCGCCTCGCTGGCTTCCCAGCGCTCGGTCAGGGCGGCGGCCAAGACCAGGGCCGTCGTCGTCGCCATGCCGACAATCCCCCATCCCGACATAGCGGATAGAAAATAGCTGCCGCCGGAGAAGAGGGTGCCGGTCTGATGAGCCAGCGCCCAGGCGGAAGCGGCGGCCACCACCAGGCAAACCGACGCCGCGCCCAAAATGCCGAAGCGCCACGTGCCCCAGAGGAGGAAAGGAAGGAACAGGAAGGGAAACACGTAATCGGCGGCGCTATGCGGCGCCCACCAACCGAACATGCCCGCCGCCGCGACGGCGAGGACCATCAGCAGGCTCCCGAACTCCACCCACCGCCGAACATGCCACCCCTCCCAATGCTGGATGGCAAGGGCCAAAAGCACTGGCGTCGCCAGGATGATGCCGGTGGCATCGCCCAGCCACCACACGGCCCAGGAACGGGAAACGGCGGCAAGGGGAATCAGCCCGGCCAGAAACATGGCCAAGGTCCCCGCCGTGGCGCCGACAACCGCAGCCAAGCAGGCGGCGCTCACGAGCATGAAAACATCCCGCACCCGCCCCATGGCTGGCTGAAAGCCGAAGCGTTGGAGCAGCATAGCCCCGGCCAACGCCTCGAAGCCGCTGCCAAAACCGGCGACGACGGCGACACCGAGGGGCATGCCAATGGCGACGCTGCCGAGGAATGCACCCGCCACGACGCCAGGCCAAAGTCGAGGGGTATGGATCACGAGCGCCGCCAGCGCCACGCCGGCGGCAGGCCATACGAGGGAAATATTTTTCTCGCCAAGAGAAAACTTCGCGCCCGCCAGCGCGACGCAAAAATACACTACGCCCACAAGCACTAGCTGAAGCCAAAAATTCCTTGGTCCGGTGTCGCGCCCGAACCTGACGCCATGCCCCATGTCTTTCCCTTTGACTGCCTGCCTTATCACGGTCTGCTCGTAATGATGGCATAACTTTCCCTCCCCTGGAAAAGTGCAGAAAAAAACGCCGTACGGGGGCACCGTACGGCGTTCAAGAGCACGGGTTACCCCGTAGCTACCATCACCCTTCCTGTTTGACCTTGTCCAGATCGGCGGCCAACTGTTCGTAAACATCGAAACGCTTGCTGATTTCCTGCTCCAGGGAAGCCACCAGGTTGTCCGCCTCCTCCGGGTTGCTCCGGAGAATGCCGCGGAAGCGGGCTTCGTTGGCCAGGAAATCCTTGTACGCCACGGTGGGACGCTTGGAATCCAGTTGCAGCGGGTTCTTGCCCTGGGCCGCCAGGCGCGGGTCGTAGCGCATCAGGTTCCAGTGGCCGCTATTGACCGCCAGTTCCTGCTGCTGGTGGTTCAAGCCGAGATCGTAGCCATGCTCCACGCAGGGGCTGTAAGCGATGATCAGGGACACGCCGGGATAGGATTCCGCCTCCTGGAAGACCTTCAGGGTGTGGACATCCTTGGCGCCGTAGGCCACCTTGGCCACGTAGACGTCACCGTAGGTCATGGCGATCTGGGCCAGATCCTTCTTCACCGCGGGCTTGCCGCCGGCGGCGAACTTGGCGGTGGCGCCCTTCGGCGTCGCCTTGCAGGCCTGGCCGCCGGTATTGGAATACACCTCGGTATCCAGCACCAGGATGTTGACGTCGTGGCCGGAGGCCAAGACATGGTCGACACCGCCGAAGCCGATGTCGTAGGCCCAGCCGTCGCCGCCGATGATCCACACGCTCTTCTTGGTCAGGGCATCGGCCACGCTCTCCAGCTCCCGCGCTTCGGGACTGTTGATGCCGGCCAGCTTCTGGCGCAGCGCCGCCACCCGCTCCCGCTGGGCGAAGATGCCCGCCTCGCTGCTCTGGTCGGCATTGAGCAGGGCTTCCACCAGGTCACCGCCGATGTCGCCGGCCAGGCGCTGCACCAGCTCCTTGGCGTACTCCGTCTGCTTGTCGATGGAGAGGCGGAAGCCGAGGCCGAATTCGGCGTTGTCCTCGAACAGGGAGTTGGACCAGGCCGGGCCGCGCCCTTCGCTGTTGGTGGTGTAGGGCGTGGTGGGCAGGTTGCCGCCGTAGATGGAGGAGCAGCCCGTGGAGTTGGCGATCAGCATCCGGTCGCCGAACAACTGGGTGGCGAGACGAATGTAGGGCGTCTCGCCGCACCCGACGCAGGCGCTGGCGAACTCGAACAAGGGCTGGTAGACCATGGCGCTCTTCATCACGCTGCTGCGCAGGTCGAGGCGGTTGTACTCGGGCAGGCTGAGGAAGAACTCGAAGTTCTCCCGCTCCTGGGCCCGAAGAGGCGCCTGGGGACGCATTTCCAGCGCCCGGTGGCCGTCCTCCTTCGACACCGCGGGGCAGATGTCCACGCACAGGCCGCAACCGGTGCAATCCTCCGGCGCCACCTGGTAGCTGATGTGGGAACCGGGCACGAAATCCTTGCCCTTGACTTCGACGTGCTTGAAGGTGGCCGGCGCGTTGGCGGCGTCCTTGGGGTCGAATACCTTGCTGCGAATGGCGGTGTGGGGGCAGACGAAGGGGCACTTGCCGCAGTGGATGCACAGCTCGGCGTCCCACACCGGAATTTCCTGGGCGATGTTGCGCTTGTCCCACTTGCCCGTGCCGGTGGGATAGGTGCCGTCGTCGGGCAGCGCCGAAACCGGCAGCTTGTGGCCGTTGCCGGACATGATCTGGGCCAGGACCTTGCGCACGAACTCGGGCGCGTGATCGGGCACCGCGGCGGGCATTTCGAAGCCGCTGCTGACCAGGGCGGGCACCTTGACCTCGTGGAGGTTGGCCAGCGTCTCGTCGATGGCCTGGTAGTTTTTCTCCACGACTTCCTTGCCCTTCTTGCCATAGGTCTTCAACACCGCGCCCTTGATGGACTCGATGGCCGCCTCCTTGGGCAGAACCCCGGAGATGGCAAAGAAGCAGGTCTGCATGATGGTGTTGATGCGGCTTCCCATGCCGGTGCCGCGGGCCACGGAATAGGCGTCGATGGTGTAGAAGCGGATCTTTTTGTCGATGATCTGCTGCTGCATCTTGCGCGGCAGGGTATCCCACACCTTGTCGGGAGTGGCCGGCGAATTGAGCAGGAACACGGCGCCCTCGGCGGCGTAATCCAGCATGTCGTAGCGTTCCAGGAACACCGTCTGGTGGCAGGCCACGAACTGGGCTTCGTTCTCGCCGATCAGGTAGGTGGAGCGGATCGGCTTGGGACCGAAGCGCAGGTGGGAAATGGTACCGGCGCCGGCCTTCTTGGAGTCGTAGACGAAATAGCCCTGGGCGTAGAGGTCGGTCTCCTCGCCGATGATCTTGATGGTGTTCTTGTTGGCGCCCACGGTGCCGTCGGAGCCCAGGCCGAAGAACACGGCCCGGGTCACGCCCTCGCCAGCGTCGGTGGCGAAGCTCGGCTCCCAGTCGAGGCTGGTATGGGTCACATCGTCGATGATGCCGATGGTGAAGTTGTTCTTGGGATTATCCCGCGCCAACTCGTCGTAAATGGCTTTCACCATGCCCGGCGTGAACTCCTTGGAAGCCAGGCCGTAGCGGCCGCCGATCACCATCGGCATGGCGGCGAACTGGGTTTCGCCGCGGCTGAAGGCCTGGGCCAGGGCGGTCACCACGTCCTTGTACAGGGGCTCGCCGTCGGCGCCGGGCTCCTTGCAGCGGTCCAGCACGGCGATCTTCTTCACCGTGGCCGGCAGCGCGGCGATGAAATCGGCGGCGGAGAAGGGACGGAAGAGGCGCACTTTCAGCACCCCCACCTTCTCACCGCGGGCGGTCAGGTGCTCCACGGTCTCTTCCACCGCCTCGGCGCCGGAGCCCATGAGCACGATCACCCGGTTGGCGTCGGCGGCGCCGACGTATTCGTAAATCCTGTACTGGCGGCCAGTGAGGCGGCCCAACCGGTCCATGGCCGACTGGACGATGACGGGCACCCGCTGGTAGTAGGGGTTGACCGTCTCGCGGCCCTGGAAGTAGACGTCCGGGTTCTGGGACGTGCCGCGGATCACGGGATGGTCCGGCGACAGCGCGCGGGCGCGGTGGGCCTGCACCAGGTCGTCGTTGATCATTTCCCGCACGATTTCATGGGAAATCTGCTCGATCTTGGACACCTCGTGGGAAGTGCGGAAGCCGTCGAAGAAGTGCAAGAAGGGCACGCGGGACTCCAGGGTCGACGCCTGGGCGATGAGGGCCATGTCCATGGCTTCCTGCACCGAGTTGGAGGACAGCATGGCAAAGCCGGTCTGGCGCGTCGCCATCACGTCGCCGTGGTCGCCGAAAATGGACAGGGCCTGGGCCGCCAGGGCGCGAGCCGCCACGTGCATCACGAAGGGGCTCAGCTCGCCGGCGATCTTGTACATGTTCGGGATCATCAGCAGCAGGCCCTGGGAAGCCGTGAACGTGGTCGACAGGGAGCCGGCTTGGAGAGCGCCGTGGACCACGCCGGCCGCGCCGCCTTCGGACTGCATCTCCACCACCTTGGGCACGGTGCCCCACAGGTTTTTGATGCCGTGGGCGGACCAGTGGTCGGAAAACTCGCCCATGGGGGAGGAGGGAGTGATCGGGTAAATCGCGATCACCTCGTTGGTGAGATGGGCGATATAGGCGGCAGCTTCGTTGCCGTCCAACGTGACCATATGGCGGTGGGACATTAGTCTCTCCTTCGAGCCAAACGGCGCGGGCCGCATGGGACCGCGCACGTGATTAATCGACAGTTATTTCCGCAAAAAACGCCTGATAACAGGCCGGAAAACAGGCGGTTAAACATTTTGGTCGCCAGCCTGTCCATCCCTCGGTGAAGCAAAACGGACAGGCATGGCAATCGCGGCATCACGGACTGTTATTCCGCATACCGCTCAGCTGGAAGGGGGATCGCCCCATTATGTCTTACCAAATATGTCTTATATATGACATCTTACAGAAAAAAATAACCACGTCAAAGCAAATATTACTTATGACTTGAGATGGAACAACTTTCCGGAAAGCGCCGGGAGGGGCTCGGAGACAGCCTGCGCGGGGCAGGCCACAAACGAATCAGGGGGCGGGAAACAAGACGCCATCGACCAGGTGCAGGGTTCGCTGCATTTTCCCGGCCAGGCTTTCGTCATGGGTCACCACCACGAAGGCGGTGCCGTGGGACTGATTGAGGGACAACATGAGATCGAAGACGTTTTCCGCGGTATGGCGATCCAGGTTGCCGGTAGGCTCGTCGGCCAGGACGCAGGCCGGCTCGGTCACCAGGGCCCGAGCGATGGCGGCCCGCTGGCGTTCGCCGCCGGACAGTTCACCCGGCATGTGTTCCAGGCGGTGGCCGAGGCCAACCTGGTCAAGCACCGCCGCCGCCCGCTCCTTGGCCATGGCCGGCGCCAAGCGGCGGATCAGGAGGGGCATGGCGACGTTTTCCAGGGCAGTGAATTCCGGCAGCAGATGATGGAACTGGTAGACGAAACCAAGGGAGCGGTTGCGCGCCTGCCCCCGCCGCTCCTCGTTCATGGCCCGCAGGTCCTGGCCGAGAATCGCCACCTCGCCCCCCGTGGCCTCGTCCAGGCCGCCCAGCAGATGCAGCAGGGTGCTTTTGCCCGAACCGGAGGCACCGACGATCGCGATGCGGTCGCCCTTTTTCACTTCCAGGTCGACCCCGCCAAGGACCGGCACCTCGAGCTTGCCCTGGCGGTAAACCTTTTCCAGACCGCGGCAGGAAATCACCGTGTCATTCATAGCGCAGGGCCTCCGCCGGATTGGTGCGGGAGGCGCGCCAACTCGGATACAGGGTGGCAAGTAGACTGAGAACCAGGGACACCAGCGTAATCACCGTCACGTCGCCCCACATCAGCTTCGACGGCAGTTCGCTGATGTAGTACACATCCTTGGCCAGGAAATGAACGCCGAACAGGCGTTCGATGGCCGGCACCACGGTTTCCACGTTCAGTGCCAGCAGCACGCCGCCCAAGGCGCCCATCAGGGTGCCGATGACGCCGATCATGGCCCCCTGGACGATGAAGATTTTCATGATGCTGCCGGGGGAGGCCCCCAGAGTGCGCAGGATGGCGATGTCCGCCTGCTTGTCGGTGACCATCATCACCAGGGTGGAGACGATGTTGAACGCCGCCACCGCCACGATCAGCAGGAGGATGATGAACATCACGTTCTTCTCGATCTGCACGGCGCGGAAGAAATTGGCGTGCTGCTGGGTCCAATCGGTGACGTACAGGTCGTCGGGCAGCAGGGCCTGGATTTCCTGGGAGACCCGGGGCGCGCGGTAAAGATCGTCCAGCTTGAGGCGCAGGCCCGACACCCGGTCGCCGAGGCTGAACAACTTGGCCGCATCGTCGAGATGCGCCAGGGCCAGGCCGGCGTCGTACTCGTACATCCCCACCTCGAAGATTCCCACCACCCGGAATTGCTTCAGGCGCGGCAGGATGCCCGCCGGTGTCACCTGCCCCTGGGGCGCGATGACCACTACCTTGTCCCCCACCCCCACGCCCAGCCCCCGGGCCAGTTCGATGCCCAGCACGATGCCGAATTCACCCGGACGCAGATCGGACAGGCTGCCCGCCCGCATGTGGCTGCCGATATCCGCCACCCGGTCCTCTTCGTCGGGCAGCACGCCGCGGACGATCGCCCCCTGCACCCGCTGGCCGTTGGACAGCATCCCCTGTCCCATCACGTAGGGGGCCATGGCCTTCACTTCGGGATTGCGGCCCACGACGGCGGCCACCGCCCGCCAATCGGCCAGGGTATTGTTGACGCCGCTCACCTGGGCATGGGAAGCCACCCCCAGAATGCGTGCCCGAAGTTCTTCCTGAAAGCCGTTCATCACCGACAGCACCACGATCAGCGCCGCCACGCCGAGGGCGATGCCCAGCATGGAAACCAAGGAAATGAAGGAAATGAAATGGTTGCGCCGCTTCGCGCGGGTATATCGCAGACCGATGAAGAGTTCGTAAGCAGACACAGGAGGCTTCCGCAATGAAGGCGCCAGTTTGCCACAGCCACCCGCAACGGGCTACCTTCAGCGTGAAGTGGAGAAGCCCCGCCCCCCTGCCTCGCCGCGGTCAGAACCCCAGGCTGTCGAGGAGGTCGTCCACTTCCTGCTGGTTGCCGACGGTATCGCTACGGCCTTCCTGCTTCACCACCGGGCCGTTGAGCAGGCCTTCGTCGCCAGTCTTTTCTGCGGCCGGCTTGCTGATGAGGAGGATGTTCACCAACTGGTTCTCCATTTCCTGGGCCAGGGTCATGACTTTTTTGATCACCTGGCCGGTGAGGTCCTGGAAATCCTGGGCCATCATGATTTCCGTCAGCTGTTCGGACACTTGGCCGGCGCGTTCCGGCATGCTGTCCAGAAAAGCCTGGATGCGCCGCTGCGCCTCCCCCTCCTTGCCCTTGGCCGGCGCCGAAGCACGCCACAGCTCGGCCAGCTCCCGCGCTTCGCTGGCCAGGGCCTCCTGCACCGGCATGGCTTTCTCCACCGCGCTCAACGCCCGGTTCGCCGCCTGCTCGGTGAGGGTGGCGATATAATTCAGGCGATCGCGGGTATCGGGCAACTCGCCCACCACCCCCTGCAGCGCATCGTCGCACCCCAGGTCCCGCAGGGTCTCGTGCAAACGCCGCACCAGATGCCCCAACTCTTCGTATGTCCCGCCTTCCACCGGCGCTGTCGTCTCCGCCTGGCTCTTCTTCTTCACGGTTTTCTCCCTCGACAAAAATCCCTCATTTAGAGCATCTCCGGCACCATGGCCAGCCGCAATACCGTCTGGCTCTCATCATGGCGCGTGCGGTTGCTGAACCACCACACCCCGGACTTTTTGATGCTCCAATCCGCTTCGGCCCCCGCCAACAGAAACGCCGCCAGCCGCCCCAGGGTCGGCTGGTGGCCCACCACCAGCACCGTCCCCTTGGCCTCGGGCCAACCCGCCGCCTGCAGCACCGCGGTCACGTCCGCGCCGGTATCCACCGCCGGTTCGGTCACAAAAGGCTTGCCCAGCGCCTTGGCCGTCTGCTGGGCGCGAACCGCCGGACTGACGAGGATGCGCGTATCCTCCGGCAAGCGCGCATTGAGCCACTCCGCCATGCGCTCCGCCTGTTTCACGCCCTTGGCGGTCAATTTGCGCCCCTTGTCGGGGAAACCGTCTTCCGCATCGGCGTGGCGCCATAAAATCAAATCCATGTTTTTCTCCCGAGAATCGGCGGCCTCTTTCTCCCGCAGTTTAGATGGGGCTGGCCTAATGGTAAACTTCTGCGGGCAAATTGCCATCACCGCCCACGCCACGAGAATTCCACGTGCACCTTCACCTGCTCATTCCCGCGCTCCTCCCCCCCCTGCGCCAGCATGGCGCAGACTTGCTTCAGGACATGGCCCTCCAAGCCCTGTCATGCCTGGTGGCACGAGGAACCCTCGCGGCGGAGCCGAGCGAGAGTGCAGAGGCATGGCTGGCAAGGCGGTTCGGCGTTTCAGGCTCCGCTCCCTACTGCCTGGAGGCCGAAGGTCGTCCCCCTGCCGCCGACTACTGGCTCCATGCCGACCCGGTGCACTTCGACCTCCAGCGCCATGGCCTGACCCTGGCCGACGCCGCCCTGTTCAGCGTTTCCCGGGAGGAAGCGGACACCCTGACGACGGACCTGAGCGCCCATTTCACCGCCGACGGCCTGGTTTTTTCCGCCCCCACGCCGGAACGCTGGTACGCGACGAGCCGCCATCCCCTGCCCGATGTTCGCCCCCTGGCGGAAGCCCGCGGCGGCCCCGTCGAGGCCAACCCCTTCCGGGGCGCCGACGACCGCTGGCCGCGGCTGTGGAGCGAGCTCCAGATGTTTCTCCACCAGCATCCCGTCAACGCGCGACGGGAGGACCGCGGCGAGCCGGCCATCAACAGCCTCTGGCTGTGGGGCGGCGGTCGGGCGGCAGAGAAGCCGACCTCCCCCTACACGGCCGTCCATGCCACCCATCTACAGGCCCGGGGCCTGCAATCATTGGCCGGCGGACGGCACGCCCCCCTCCCGTCTTCGGCTTTCCACCTCCCGGCCGGCGACGGCACGGCTCTCGTCGTGTTGGATACCCTGCGCCTTCCGGCTGCCTACGGCGACCTGGCCGCCTGGCGGGATTCCCTGCAGAAGCTGGAACGCGACTGGCTTCTCCCCCTGCGGCAGCGCCTGGGGCAGGGCGAACTCGCGTCTCTCGAGCTATTCCTCCCCGCCCTCGGCGGCGGACTCGCCCTGCAGACCCGCCGCCGGGACCTGTGGCGCATCTGGCGCCGCCCGGCTTTGACCGCCCTCTTCGAGCAAGCATGCCCCTGATTCAAGCCCGCCCCCATTCCCGCGCGATTGCCGACGAACTCGTCCAGCACGGCATCCATCCCGTGATGGCGCGAATCCTCGCCGCCCGCGGCATCCGCCGACCGGAACAAATGGACAACGCACTGGCCAATCTGCTGCCCTACCGCGAATTAAAGGGCGCCGAAGAGATGGCGCGCCGACTGGCCGACGCTATTGCCGCGGGCAAGAAACTCCTGATCATCGCCGACTACGATGCCGATGGCGCCACCGCCTGCGCCGTGGCGCTCCGTGCCCTGCGGGAATTCGGCGCCCAGGTGGACTACCTGGTGCCCAACCGGTTCGAATACGGCTACGGCCTGACACCGGAAATCGTTCATCTCGCCCGGGAACGGCAACCGGATATTCTCATCACCGTTGACAACGGCATCGCCAGCATCGCGGGGGTCGCCGAAGCCAACCGCCAGGGCATGGAAGTGCTGGTAACCGACCACCACCTTCCCGCCGACGAACTGCCGGAAGCCGCCTGCATCGTCAATCCCAACCAAGCCGGCTGCCCTTTCCCGAGCAAGAACCTGGCCGGCGTGGGCGTCATTTTCTACGTCATGCTCGCCCTACGGGCGGAACTGCGCCAGCGTGGGGCTTTCCAGGGAAAGGATGAGCCCAACCTCGCCAAGCTGCTCGACCTGGTGGCCCTGGGGACGGTGGCCGACGTGGTGAAACTGGACGACAACAACCGCATTCTGGTGAGCCAGGGCCTGCGGCGCATCCGCGCGGGCCAGTCCTGCGCCGGCATCCGGGCCCTGCTCCAGGTGTCGTCCCGGGACGCCGGCCGGGCCTCCACCTACGAACTGGGTTTCATGCTGGGCCCCCGTCTCAACGCCGCCGGCCGTTTGGACGACATGAGCCTCGGCATCGAATGCCTCACCACCGACGACCCCGAGCAGGCCCTGGCCATGGCTCGCCAACTGGACAACCTGAACCGTGAGCGGCGGGAAATCGAAGCGGAAATGCAGCAAAGCGCCCTGGAATGGCTGGAGAGCTTCGAGAGCGGCGACAGCTACAGCCTTTCCCTCTACCAGCCGGAGTGGCACCAGGGCGTGATCGGCATCCTCGCCGGGCGCCTCAAGGACAAGTTCCACCGCCCGGTCATCGCCTTTGCTTCCGGGGGCGAGGGAAAGCTGAAGGGCTCCGGCCGCTCCATCCCCGGCCTGCACCTGCGGGACGCCCTGGACCTCCTCTCCAAGCGCCACCCCACCCTGATACAGCGCTTCGGCGGCCATGCCATGGCGGCCGGCCTCACCATCGCCGAGGCCGATTTCAATACCTTCGCCCAAGCCTTCGAGGAGACGGTCCGCGGCCTGTTGACGCCAGCCGACCTGGAAAAAACCATCGACACCGACGGCGAACTGGCCACCACCGACATCCAACGGGAATTGGCGCAGCTTCTGGGAAGCGGCATCTGGGGGCAAGGCTTTCCCGAACCGGCCTTCCACGGGGAATTCGCCGTGGCGGAGCAGCGCGTGGTGGGCGAACGCCACCTGAAACTGCGCTTGGCGAAGGACGGCATGGTGTTCGACGCCATTTTCTTCTTCCACGCCGACCCCCTGCCGGAAACCGTCCGGGTGGTATATGGAATGGGCCTGAACGACTACAATGGCAGCACCACCCTGCAACTGACCCTGCGCCACTGGGAACCGGCCTAGACTGAAGACATGGACGCACTCGCCCAAGATACCGCCCTTAACGGCCTCGCCGCCTTCGTCACCAGCCTGGCCCTGGGCCTTCTCATGGGTCTGGAACGGGAACGCAGCCCGGCGGCGAAAGCCGGTTTGCGCACCTTCACGCTGGTGTCGCTGCTCGGCACCCTGACCGCCATGATCGCCCAGAAGGCGGGTTCCCCGCTGGTGCTGGCCGCGGGATTCGTCGTCGTCGGCCTCTTCATCACCGCCGCCTACCAGCGCAACCCCGACGACGCGGACCCCGGCACCACCACGGTCGCCGCCCTGCTGGTGTGCTACGGCTTGGGGACCATCATCTGGTACGGCTACAGCACCCTGGCGGTGATGATCGGCATTGTCTCCACCGTCCTGCTCTACTTCAAGCCGGAACTGCGCGGCATCTCCCAGAGCCTGTCGCGGCGGGACATCCTGTCGATCCTCCAGTTCGCCGTGCTGTCCTTCATCATCCTGCCCATCCTGCCCGACGAGGAGTTCGGCCCCTTCAGCGCCTTGAACCCTCACCAGATTTGGTTGATGGTGGTGCTGATCTCCGGCCTGTCCCTTGCCGGCTACGTTTCCCTGAAGCTGGCCGGGCAGCGCTACGGCGCCCCCCTCCTCGGCATCCTCGGCGGCATGGCCTCCAGCACCGCCACCACCCTGATCTACGCCCGCCACGGCCGGGTGAACGAGAGCCTGGGGCAAATGGCGGTGATCGTCATCCTTCTCGCCAACCTGGTGGTGCAAATCCGCCTGTCCGTGGTCAGCGCCGCCATCTGCCCGTCGATTCTGCCGTCGCTGCTGCCGGTACTGGCCAGCGGGATGGCTGCCGGGCTGGTGGTGGTCGCCTATTGGTGGAAGAGGTTGCCGGCGTCCCGCGACATCCCGCTTCCCGAAATCAAGAACCCCACCGAATTGCGCACCTCCATCAGCTTCGGCCTGCTTTACGCCGTGGTGTTGTTCTGCGCCGCCTGGCTGCAAGACTACGCGGGCAGCAAGGGCATCTACACCGTGGCGCTAGTCTCCGGCATCACCGACGTGGACGCCATCACCCTCACCAGCCTCCGGCTCTTCAACACCGGCAGGCTGGCGGTAGGCGACACCGTCACCGCCATTACCCTGGCGCTGATCGCCAACCTGGCCTTCAAGTTGTCGGTGGTGTTTTTTGTCGGCGGCAAACAACTGGGGTACCGCTGTACCGCTGGGTTGCTGGCCATCGGCGCGGGATCCGGCCTCGCCCTGTTTTTTCTCTGAAACCGGATCAGCGCAAATAGGGTACGTACTGGGAATCCACGTTCAGGATATGGTCCAGCAACCAATCGCCGAATAGGAAGCTGAAGACGTCCTCCCGCAGCGAAGCGTCCCCCTTCTTCAAGCGCTCGTCCATCTGCTCAACCTGCTCGATCAATTGCCGGTGCGCCTGGCAGTGGCGGTCGTAGCCAGGATACCCGGCCTTGAGCATCTTCTCCTCCTCATCGGCGAAATGGAGGCGGGTGTATGCCAGCAGGGAGCCCATGATTTCCTGCTGCAACGGAGCCGCTTCGCCCTCGGGCCGGGATGTCAAGGCGTCGTGAAGCCTATTCAGGACCGCGAACAACTGCTGGTGCTGTGCGTCCAGAATGGCGTCCGCCACGCTGTATTCCTCGTTCCAGTCGAAAAATGCCATGCTCTCCTCCTCCCCTGCTTTGTTATCGACAGGCATTGCTGCGGTTTTCTACCCGCCGCCATGCATAACCCTTCTTATTAAGAAGGAAATATACGCCGCCCCCCATCGAAAAAAAAGACTTGTTACGACAAACAATAGGTTTTCCGCCGCCACCAAGATTGAATACAATAGAAACCAAAACAACGGATTGACCCAGCGAAGATCATGGCAGCATTCCTTGCCCCTTATGGGGAAAACTCGTGACCCCGTCCCTTCAGTGGGTTGACGGGCAGCCCCTCTCCGACCACTATGGCGATGTTTATTTCTCCAGGGAATCGGGGTTGGAGGAAACGCGACACGTATTTTTGAATCACAACCGGCTGGCTGAACGGTGGCGTAACCTCCCCCATCGCGGTTCCTTCGTGATCGGTGAAACCGGCTTCGGCACCGGACTCAACTTTCTGTGCGCCTGGCGGGAATGGGACCGCCACGCGCCCGCCGCCGCACGGTTGCATTTTGTCAGCTGCGAAAAGCACCCTCTCTCAGCCGCCGACCTGGCGCGCGCGCTGGGTCTGTGGCCCGAACTGGCCGATCTTTCCCGGGAACTTCTCCAGCAATACCGGTATCTTTTCCGCGGCTGGAACCGCCTTACCCTGGCCGACGGACGCATCACCCTGACCCTGCTGATCGGCGACGTGATGGAAACCCTCCCCTTCTGCGACATGGCCGTGGATGCCTGGTTTCTCGACGGCTTCGCCCCGGCGAAAAACCCGGACATGTGGCGCCCCGACCTTTTCCAGGCCATGGCCCGTCTCTCAGCCCCCGGCGCCACCTTTGCCACCTTCACCAGTGCCGGGGCGGTCAAGCGCGGCCTGGAGGAGGCCGGCTTCGCCGTCGAAAAAACCAAAGGCCATGGGCGCAAACGGGAAATGCTCTGTGGCCGGCTGGCACGGTCGCCCGAACGCCCCTGGCAAGCGCCCTGGTATTCCTCTCCGCCGCCATTGGAAGTTGGCCGAGCCGCCGTGATCGGCGGCGGCATCGCCGGAGCAGCGACGGCAGCGGCCCTGGCTCAGCGGGGCTGGGATGTCTGCCTCGTCGAGCGCCACGGAGCCCTGGCGGCTGAAGGATCGGGCAACCCCCAGGGCATTCTCTACGCCAAGCTGTCCCCTCACCCCACCCCCCTCACCAGCCTGACCCTCGCCGGCTATGGCCACACCCTGCGCCTTCTGGACAGCCTCCTCCCTGCCGATGGCCAGGTTCGCGCCGCCTGCGGGGTGCTGCAACTGGCCTATGACGATGCGGAGGCAAAACGCCTGGAAGCCTTGGCCGCCACCGATTACGGGGAGGGCCTGATGCGCCCGGTCGGCGCAGCGGAAGCCTCGGAACTGGCCGACATTCCCCTGCGGACAGGCGGGCTCTTCTTTCCCGACGGCGGCTGGATCCATCCCCCGGCCCTGGTCGCGGCCCTCGCCGAAAACAAGGGTATCCGGGTGTTGCCCACCGCCGAAGCCATCGCTTTGCATCAGGACGATTCAGGCTGGCATCTCATGGGCCGAGAAGGGGAACTGGCACAGGCGGACCTGGTGGTATTCGCCGCCGCGGGGGACAGTGCGGCCTTCGACCAGACGTCCTATCTTCCCATTCACCGCAACCGGGGACAGGTCACCGTTTTGCCCGCCACGACGGCAAGCCGCCGCTTGGCCACGGTGCTCTGCGGAGAAAGCTATATCGCCCCGCCTCGCGGCACGACGCACACCCTGGGGGCGACCTATGCCCCCTTCGACGGCCATCTCGACGTTACCGCCCCCGACCATGAAACGAACCTCGGCAACCTGAATACCTTGGCCCCCGCCCTGTATGCCGCCCTGGGTGCAGAGTACCTCGACACCACGGGCTTGGCCGGCCGCACGTCGCTGCGCGCGGTGGCCGCGGACCACCTTCCCATTGTCGGCGGCATTGTGGATGCAGAACGCTTTAATGCCCTCTATGCTCCCCTCAGCCGCGACGCCAAGCGAAAGCTCAACGACCCGGCGCCTTGGCAAAAGGGGCTGTATATCAACGCGGCCCACGGCTCCCGAGGCATGCTGACCGCTCCCGTTGCCGCCGAACTGCTGGCCTCGCAGATTGCTGGCGAACCCTTGCCCCTTCCCGCCACCCTGGCGCCGGCCATTCACCCCAGCCGTTTTCCGCTGCGAAGCCTGATACGGGCGCATTCAGGCAGAAGCGAGGCCCTAATATGAACATTGACAAAGCGACATAAGCACGTAATATGAAAAAAATGAAAGACCTGTCCGCTGCCCTCGCGCCAACCAGCGATATCTGCTCCACCCGAGAAGCCGCCCAGCTCCTCGGGGTGTCCTTGCGCACGGTTCAGCTCTGGGTGGAAAGCGGCGTGCTGGAAGCCTGGAAGACCGTCGGCGGCCATCGGCGCATCACCGTTCAATCGGTGGAAAAGCTGATGGAAGACCGGCTGAAAAAGAACGCCCCCCGTTCTGCCGCGCCTTTCCGCATGCTGGTACTGGAAGATGACCCCTCGCTCCTCAAGCTCTACCAGATGACCATCGAGGGTTGGGATTCAAAACCCGAGGTGTTGACGGCCAGCAACGGCTTTGAAGGACTGATCGAAATCGGCAAGTCCAGCCCCGATCTGCTGATCACCGACCTGAAAATGCCCGGCATGGACGGCTTCGAGCTCCTCCGCCACCTGAAACGCGACCCGCGTCATCAGGGAATGCATATCGTCGTGGTCACCGGCCTCGGCAAACAGGACATCGCCGCGGGAGCCCTGCCCAAGGACGTCACGGTGTTTTCCAAGCCAGTTCCCTTCCCGGAACTGGAGTCCCTGGTGCGGGGCCTCATCATCGGAGCCAGCAAAGCCACAGGAATGCAATGACTGTTGGCATCGCCCAAGACCGCTACCATTCCTTTTTCCTCGAATCGGCCACCGCCGGAATCATTCTCGCCGGAGCCCAGCGGGACATCCTGGAGGCCAACCGCAAAGCCGAAGAGCTCTTCGGCGTTCCAAGGCAGCAGCTTGAAGGTTCGGCGTTTTCCAGCCACTTCCATGCTTCCGCCGACGTCGAGCGCTGCCTCGACCTCTGCGCAAAAAACAAAGAGGCGCGCGCCGAAGCCGAACTGATAGGCGCTGACGGCTGCCCCGTGCCGGTCGAAATCCACGCCAGCCAGGTACGGATCGGTAGAGCCCACTTCGTTCACGTGGCCCTGAACGACATCGTCGAGAAGCGGCGTCTCGAGGATAAACTCCAGGCCTACGCCAAGCTGATCGACGCCAGCAGCCTCGCCCAGGCGCGCTTCCTGTCGGAAATGCCGACCCAAACCATTTTCAGCGATCTGCTGGAAACGGTGCTGGAACTGACCCAAAGCGCGTTCGGGCTTATCGCCGAGACGCTCTACACGGAAGACGGCTCCCCCTACTTCAAGATCAAGGTGGTTTCCCGTTCCTTCTGGAACAAGATATCCCGGGAGTTCTACGTCAAGAACGCCCCCATCGGCATGGAGTTCTACAACCTCAACTCCATCCTCGGCTCGGTCATCCGTACCGGGAAACCCGTCATTTCCAACATCCCCGCCATCGATCCGCGCCGAACCAAGATGCCGGAGGGGCACCCGGCCATCGACTCGTTCATCGGCCTGCCCTTCCTCAACGGCAAACAGACGGTGGGCATGATCTGCCTGGCCAACCGCAAGGGCGGCTACGATGAGGAAACCGGCGAATTCCTCAAACCCATCCTCGAAACCTGCGGCAGCCTCCTCTCCGCCTACCATACCAACCAGTGGCGCAAGGAGGCGGAAGTCGAGCTGCGCCGCCAGGCCCTGGTATTCGAGAACATTTCCGACAGCGTCATCCTCACCGACCAGACCGGGAGGATCGTCGACTGCAATCCCATGGCGGAAAAGAAATTTGGCTTTTCCAAATTCGACATGCTGGGCGCTCCCATCGACTTCATCAGCAACGCCAATTCCGACCGCCCCCTCCTGCCGACGCTGCGACGCAGTTTGAGCAAACGGGGACGCTGGTCCGGCGAGTTGAAATCCCTCGACAAGCAAGGCGAGGAGCGGCTGTTCGAAACCGTAGTGGTGCCCCTGCGCGACCTGGGAGAGGACGAAGGAACCCTGGTCTGGCTGAGCCGCGACGTCACCGACACCAAGGCGGCGCAACAACGCCTCGATCAGCGTTCCCGGGAAATGGACGCCATTTTCTCCCTCAGTCCGGACGGGTTCGTGTTCATCGACCGCCAGCGCAAGATCAGCTACGTCAACCCCGCGTTCGAAAGCATGACCGGCCTCAAGGCGCGCAAGCTGATCGGCCAGGAAGCCGACAAACTCGACCAGTCCCTCGCCAAAATGCAGGATCCCCGCAATATCTGTGGCACCGACTGTGCCGAAAAGGATGGGGCGGAGTGCGTCATTCATCTTTCGCGGCCCCGCCTCACCATCCTCAAGTGCATCACCCGCCACCTCAAGGATAGCAGCGGTGGACTGCTGGGCATCGTGCGCTACTTCCGCGACATCACCTACGAGAGCGAAGTGGACCGGATGAAAAGTGAATTCCTCTCCACGGCGGCCCACGAACTGCGGACGCCGATGGCCAGCGTCTTCGGTTTTTCCGAATTGCTGCTGAAACGGGAGTTCCCCCCCGAGAAGAATCGGGAAATCGTCGACATCATCCACCGCCAGTCGGGCCATCTGGTATCCCTGCTCAACGAGCTCCTCGACCTGGCTCGGATCGAGTCCCGCGCCGGCAAGGATTTCAACATCGAAACCCAGGATATCCTACCGATCATCCGCAACACCCTGGCCGAACTTCTGGTGCCTGGCGACGGTCGCCAGGTGACCGCCAACCTGCCTGACCTGTTGCCTCACGTTGCCGTGGACGCGGAAAAGATGCAGCTCACGCTGACCAACGTCTTGAGCAATGCCTACAAATACTCCTTGGGCATGGGGCCCATCGAGTTGTCCGTCCAGACCCGCAAGCAAGACGGCCGTTCATGGCTGGGCATCCAAGTCCGCGATTACGGCATCGGCATGTCCATGGAGCAGGTGAAACGCATCTTCGAACGCTTCTACCGCGCCGACGCCTCGGGCAAGATTCCCGGCACCGGCCTCGGCATGTCCCTGGTCAAGGAAATCATGGACATCTTCGGTGGCGAGGTGGAAATCAAAAGCGCCCCAGGCCAAGGCACGGAAGTCACCCTGTGGCTGCCGACCGAGAAGGAAGCATCGTGACGCCCCGGGTCCTGATCGTCGATGACCATGCAGAAATCCGCCACCTGGTCCGGCTGACGCTGGAGCCCACGGGTTACCTGATGGACGAGGCGACCGATGCCTCCACGGCCCTGGACAAGATCTATTTGAATCCCCCCGACATCCTGATCCTCGACGTCATGATGCCGGGAAAAATGGACGGCTACGCCCTCTGCGAACAGCTCAAGCAGAGCAAGGAATGGCGCCATATCTGCATCATTCTTCTCACCGCGCGGGGGCAGCACACCGATCTGGAACGTGGCCGGGCCACCCAGGCCGACGCTTACCTGGTCAAGCCCTTCAGTCCCTCGGCCCTGTGGGGGTTGGTCAAAAGGGCCGGTGAAGGGCAATGCCCATCCTTCGACGGAGGAAAATCGTCATGAGCCCGCTCACGATCCCGTCGTCGGACAAGGTTTTCCTCGCCCGCCAGCCCATCGTCGATCAGCATCAGGACATCATCGGCTACGAACTTCTCTTCCGCCGCGATGCGGAGGCCGAATCCGCCGGAATCACCGACGCCATGCGGGCGGACGTGAACATCCTGGAAAACACGCTCACCAACATGGGAACGGCTTGGCTCTTGGGCAGCAAGCTGGCATTCATCAACATCTCCCTGCACTTGCTGAAAAGCGACCTGATCGACCTGCTTCCCGCCCGGCAGTTCGTCCAGGAACTGCCGGAAAACTTCCCCCTGCGCCAGGAAACCCTGGAACTGTGCCGAAAACTGCGGGAAAAGGGCTTCCGCTTCGCCTTGGGCCTCTCCCTTCTGACGGAAGAATACCGTCCGCTGCTGAACAGTGCCGATTACTTCATACTGGAGGCATCCCAACTCGCTCCGCCCTTGCT
>JBFXHL010000020.1:0-32913 GCA_050177075.1 Sulfuricellaceae bacterium
CGTCGACGGCGCTGGCGTCAGGCTGAATTCCGCCGCCACCACCCGCCCCCCGGCGGCGGCACCGCCGGCCAGGGCCGTCAGGCAGGAAAGAACGGCAAAACGCAGGAGATTCTGTTTCATGGGCGAAATCCTATTTCCTTGAAGACCATTAAGAGCCTATTTCAGTAGGTTTCATACCCCGCGTTGTTGCGAGAAAGGGATGGCTGCGCGAAGCGCGGCGCAGCCAATGGTTATCCATTGGCAAGCCGTGCGACAAAGCAGACCCCCTTTCTCGCAGCAACCCGCAGGGCCATAACCATTCGGGGCACATTGCGTTGTTGCTCGCCGCTTGTTTGGAATAGCCAAACGGCGCGGCTCGCGCCTAGCACTGTACCCCGAATGGTTATGGCGCAGGGTATGAAACCTACTGAAATAGGCTCTACCGCCGCATCCTAGCCCGGCCTTGTGACGGAAAAATGACGTCCGCCGGTTAACCGAAACTTCACCGCGCGGTAACCGGATTGTCATACCGGCTGCTTATCGTGGCGGCATCACGAATGGCAAAACAACACGGAGATCGCCCATGCTGATTGAACAACAACAGGCTGGCCTGAAGCAGAAACCCCATCTGTTCGTCACTCTCGCCCAGTCCGAAGCGGACGTGCGCGAAGCCCAGCGCCTGCGCTACAAGGTTTTCGCCGAGGAAATGGGCGCCCGCCTGGAAAGCGCCGACACCGGCCTGGACAAGGATATCTTCGACCCCTACTGCGACCACCTGCTGGTGCGGGACAGCCACAGCAACGAAGTGGTGGGCACCTATCGCATCCTCACCCCCTCCCAGGCGAAGAAGATCGGCGGCTACTATTCCCAGCAGGAATTCGACCTCACCCGCCTGCTGCACCTGTCCGACAGCATGGTGGAAGTGGGACGCTCCTGCGTCCACCCCGACCACCGTAACGGCGCCACCATCGCTTTGCTGTGGGGCGGCCTGGCGAAATACATGCAGACCTACAACTTCGAATACCTGATGGGCTGCGCCAGCGTCGGCATGGCCGACGGCGGCCACATCGCCGCCAGCCTCTACCACCAGCTGAAGGACAAGCACCTCTCCCCCATCGAGTGGCGCGTTTTCCCCCGCTGCGCCCTACCCCTGGATCACCTGCGCCAGGACCTGGACGCCCCGGTGCCCCCCCTGGTGAAGGGCTACCTGCGCGCCGGCTCCTACATTTGCGGCGAGCCCGCCTGGGACCCGGACTTCAACACCGCCGACTTGTTGATCTTCCTCCCCATGGCCCGTGTCAACGAACGTTACGCCCGGCACTTCCTCGGCAAATAGATTTCCTTCCACCACTGTTCGGGAAGCCTTGGGCTTCCCTTTTTTATTCGTAAAAACAAACTATTCTTCACCTGTAACATTTTTTTAACATTGGCTGACTACAATCCTTAAGCTCGTAAGTGTTCTTCCCTATACACCGTAACAGGAGATCAACCAATGAAATTCCGCACCAAGCTGCTCACCGCCGCCGTTTTTGCCAGCTTGACCGTCAGCAGCGTCTTCGCCGCCGACATCACCGGCGCCGGCGCCACCTTCCCCTACCCCATCTACGCCAAGTGGGCCGAGGCCTACAAGGCCAAGACCGGCGTGGGCATGAACTACCAGTCCATCGGCTCCGGCGGCGGCATCAAGCAGATCAAGGCCAAGACCGTGGACTTCGGCGCCTCCGACATGCCCCTCAAGGCTGACGAACTGGAGAAGGACGGCCTGATGCAGTTCCCGGCCATCATGGGCGGCGTGGTGCCCGTGGTGAACCTGGAAGGCGTCAAGCCCGGCGAAATCAAACTGACCGGCGAAGTGCTGGCCGACATCTTCCTCGGCAAGATCACCAAGTGGAACGACCCCGCCATCACCGGCCTGAACAAGGGCGTCAAGCTGCCCGACAGCGCCATCACCGTGGTGCACCGTTCCGACGGCTCCGGCACCACCTTCATCTTCACCAACTACCTGATGAAGGTGAGCAAGGAGTGGGAAACCAAGGTCGGCAACAACGTCTCCGTCCAGTGGCCCGTGGGCACCGGCGGCAAGGGCAACGAGGGCGTGGCCGCCTTCGTGAAGCAGATCAAGGGCTCCATCGGCTACGTGGAATACGCCTACGCCCTGCAGAACAAGATGTCCCACACCCAGCTGAAGAACAAGGACGGCCAGTTCGTCCAGCCCGACAGCGACACCTTCCAGGCCGCCGCCGCCGGCGCCGACTGGGAGCACGCCCCCGGCTTCTACGAAATCCTCACCAACGAACCCGGCAAGAAGAGCTGGCCCATCACCGGCGCCTCCTTCATCCTGATGCACAAGGTCCAGGACAAGCCCGAGAACGGCAAGGAAGTGCTGAAGTTCTTCGACTGGTCCTACAAGAACGGCGGCAAGATGGCCGAGAGCCTGGACTACGTCCCCATGCCCGACAAGGTGGTGAAAATCATCGACAAGGCGTGGAAGACCCAGCTCAAGGATGCTAGCGGCAAAGCCATCTGGTAACGGAGTTTGTTACAATAGCGGGGTTTGACCGCCCTGCTTGCTTAGCAGCGGGGGCCGGCGACGGCCCCCGCCTTTGCCTAAACACAAGAAAACTGGATTATGTCCAAACTTTTTTCAGATGCCCGTTTGAAACGGCAGCGCTGGCTGGATTTGCTGTTTCGCAACACCACGCTGCTTTTTGCCTTCATCGTGCTGGCCCTGCTGGCAGGCATCCTGATTTCACTCTTCGTGGGCGCCCTGCCCGCGATCAAGGCCTTCGGCTTCAAATTCCTGGTGAGCGACGCCTGGAACCCGGTGACGGAAGAATTCGGCGCCCTGGTTCCCATCGTCGGCACCCTGGCGACCTCCATCGTCGCCCTGCTGATCGGCATCCCCGTCAGTTTCGGCATCGCCCTGTTCCTGACCGAACTCTCCCCCCGCTGGCTGAAGCGCCCCCTGGGCACCGCCATCGAACTGCTGGCGGGCGTTCCCAGCATCATCTACGGCATGTGGGGCCTGTTCGTTTTCGCCCCGGTCTTCGCCGACCACGTGGAACCCTGGCTCAACGACCACATCGGTCCCCTGCCCCTCATCGGCCCCCTGTTCCAGGGTCCACCCATGGGCATCGGCGTCCTCACCGCCGGCGTCATCCTCGCCATCATGGTGATCCCTTTCATCGCTTCGGTGATGCGCGACGTTTTCGAGGTCGTCCCCGGCGTCCTCAAGGAATCCGCCTACGGCCTCGGCGCCACCACCTGGGAGGTGGTGTGGAACATCGTCCTGCCCTACACCAAGGCCGGAGTCGTCGGCGGCGTCATGCTCGGCCTTGGCCGCGCCCTGGGCGAAACCATGGCCGTCACCTTCGTCATCGGCAACGCCCACGAGTTGCAGAAATCCCTGCTCATGCCCGGCAACAGCATCGCCTCGGCCCTGGCCAACGAGTTCACCGAGGCGGTGGGCGACCTCTACACCTCCGCCCTGATCGAACTGGGCCTGATCCTGTTCGTCATCACCTTCATCGTCCTCGCCCTCTCCAAGCTGCTGCTGATGCAGCTGCGCAAGGGCGAAGGCCGCCAGTCGTAGGAAGGCAAGCATGCTCCCGATCTACACCCGCCGCCGCCTCATCAACGGCTTCAACCTGACCGTCTCCCTGCTGACCATGGCCTTCGGCCTGTTCTGGCTGGTCTGGATCCTGTGGACCCTGTTCGTCCACGGCTTCGGCGGCCTGAGCATGGGCCTCTTCACCAAGATGACCCCGCCCCCCGGCAGCGACGGCGGCCTGCTCAACGCCATTGCCGGCAGCCTGGCGATGACCGTGGCCGCCACCCTCATCGGCACCCCGGTGGGCATCATGGCCGGCACCTACCTGGCGGAATTCGGCGGCCGCGGCTGGCTGGCTCCTGTCACCCGCTTCATCAACGATATCCTGCTGTCGGCCCCGTCCATCGTCATCGGTCTGTTCATCTACGAAATCTACGTCGTCAAGGTGGGGCACTTCGCCGGCTGGGGCGGCGCCTTCGCCCTGGCCCTGATCGTGATTCCGGTGGTGGTGCGCACCACCGAGGACATGCTGAAACTGGTGCCCAACAGCCTGCGGGAAGCCGCCGCCGCCCTCGGCGCCCCTCGCTGGAAGGTCATCACCCTGATCACCTGGCGCGCCTCCAAGGCGGGCATGATGACCGGCATCCTCCTGGCGGTGGCCCGCATTTCCGGCGAAACCGCGCCCCTGCTCTTTACCGCCCTCAACAACCAGTTCTGGAGCTCCAACATGAACCAGCCCATGGCCAACCTGCCGGTGGTGGTGTTCCAGTTCGCCATGAGCCCCTACGACGATTGGCATAAGCTGGCCTGGGCGGGCGCCCTGCTCATCACCCTGGGGGTGCTGGGCCTCAACATTCTGGCGCGGGTCGTCTTCCGCCAGAAAATGCCTTCGAATTAACCTACTGATTCAGGATCCCCCATGGACGGACAATTGATCCAAAACCCGAAGATCCAGGTGCGCAACCTGAACTTTTACTACGGCAAGTTCCACGGCTTGAAGAACGTCAGCCTGAACATCCCGGAGAAAAAAGTCACGGCCTTCATCGGCCCCTCCGGCTGCGGCAAATCCACCCTGCTGCGCACCTTCAACCGCATGTACGACCTCTACCCGGCCCAGCGTGCGGAAGGGGAAATCCTCCTCGACGGCCAGAACATCCTCGATTCCAAGCAGGACCTGAACAAGCTTCGGGCCAAGGTGGGCATGGTATTCCAGAAGCCGACGCCGTTTCCCATGTCGATCTACGACAACATCGCCTTCGGGGTGAAGCTCTACGAGCGCCTGTCGAAGCGGGAAATGGACGAGCGGGTGGAATGGGCCCTGAAGAAGGCCGCCCTGTGGAACGAGGTAAAGGACATTCTCGGCCGCAGCGGCAACAGCCTTTCCGGCGGTCAGCAGCAGCGCCTGTGCATCGCCCGCGGCATCGCCGTGAAGCCCGAGGTGGTGCTCCTGGACGAACCGGCCTCGGCTCTCGATCCCATTTCCACGGCCAAGATCGAGGAACTGATCAACGAGCTGAAAGAGGAATACACCATCGTCATCGTCACCCACAACATGCAGCAGGCGGCCCGTGCCTCCGACTATACCGCCTTCATGTACCTGGGCGAGCTGATCGAGTTCGACAAGACCGACACCATCTTCGTCAAACCCTCGAAGAAACAGACGGAAGATTACATCACCGGTCGTTTCGGATAACGAAGCGATCGGTGATGCAACGGCGCACGTTAAGCCGCGAAGCGGCGCATGCCGCCGGCATCAAGAAAAAAGGGGCGTGAACCGCCCCTTTCTCTTTAGCGCCGCGAAGCGAAGTCCTCGCTCGGAGGCGGCAAGTCCCCCCCTACTGCCAGCCATAGCGACGGGCATAAAAGCCCTTCATCGCTTGGGTAAGAGCCATATAGGCCAAGAGTATCATCGGCAGGAAAACGAAATACAGGGAAGGCAGGGCCTGGAGCTTGAAGTAATGGGCGAAGGGCCCCATGGGGAGGAATATCCCCACCGCCATGATGGCGCCGGTCATGACCAGCAGCGGCGTGGCGGCCCGGCTCTGAACAAAGGGGATCTTCGGCGTGCGGATCATGTGAACGATCAGGGTCTGGGTGAGCAAGCCCACCACGAACCAACCCGACTGGAAAAGCGTCTGTTTCGCCGGGGTATCGGCGCCGAAAACGAACCACATCATGGCGTAGGTGGTGATGTCGAAAATCGAGCTGATGGGCCCGAAAAACACCATGAACCGCCCGATGTCCCCGGGATTCCACCGTTGGGAAGTCTTGAGCATATCCTCGTCCACGTTGTCGAAGGGAATGGCGATCTGGGAAATGTCATAGAGCAGGTTCTGCACCAGCAAATGCATGGGCAGCATGGGCAGGAAGGGGATGAAGGCGCTCGCCACCAGCACCGAAAAAACGTTGCCGAAATTGGAGCTGGCGGTCATCTTGATGTACTTGAGCATGTTGGCGAAGGTGCGACGCCCCTCCAAGACCCCCTCTTCCAGCACCATCAGGCTTTTTTCCAGAAGAATGATGTCGGCCGCCTCCTTGGCGATATCCACGGCCGTGTCCACCGAAATGCCTATGTCGGCGGCGCGCAGGGCGGGAGCATCGTTGATGCCGTCCCCCATGAAGCCCACCACGTGGCCGTTGCCCTTGAGTTGACGCACGATGCGCTCCTTGTGGGAGGGCGTAAGCTTGGCGAAGACATTGTGGATTTCCACGGCCCGCGCCAGCTCGGCGTCGTTCATGCGCTCGACGTCGCCCCCAAGCAGCACGCCCTGTTGCTCCAGCCCCACTTCCCGGCAAATCTTGGCGGTGACCAGCTCGTTGTCGCCGGTCAGCACCTTCACCGCCACACCGTGGTCGGCCAGGGCCCTCAGCGCCGGGGCGGTGCTTTCCTTGGGCGGGTCGAGGAAGGCGACATAGCCGATCAGGGTGAGTCCCGATTCATCGGCGATGCCGTAAGTTTCCTTGCGCGGCGGCATCTCCTTGGCGGCCACCGCCACCACCCGCAGCCCCTCCTCGTTGAGATCGGCCGTCACGGCACGGATGCGCGCCAGGAGTTCCGGCGTCAGGGGTTCGTTCACCTCGCCGTGCCGCACGCTCGCGCATACCGACAGGATTTCCTCCACCGCCCCCTTCGTGATCAACTCGTGATGGTCCTCACGCTCGGAAACCACCACCGACATGCGGCGGCGCTGGAAGTCGAAGGGAATCTCATCCACCTTGCGGTAATTGCGCGCCGGATTGAGTTCCCGCTGAACGTCCACGTGCTCCAGCACGGCCACGTCCAGCAGGTTCTTGAGGCCGGTCTGGTAATAACTGTTGAGGTACGCCATTTCCAGCACTTCCTCCGAGTCCTCTCCCCACACGTCCACGTGCCTGGCGAGAAAAATCTTGTCCTGGGTAAGCGTCCCGGTCTTGTCGGTGCAAAGAACGTTCATGGCGCCGAAATTCTGGATGGCGTCCAAGCGCTTGACGATCACCTTCTTTCTGGAAAGAAAAACCGCGCCCTTGGCCAGGGTCGAGGTGACGATCATGGGCAGCATCTCGGGAGTCAGCCCCACGGCGATGGACAAGGCGAACAGGAGCGCTTCCATCCAGTCGCTCTTGGTGAAGCCGTTGATGATCAGGACCAGGGGCGCCATCACCAGCATGAAACGGATCAGCAGCCAGCTCACCTTGTTGACGCCCGCCTGGAAGGAAGTCGGCACCCGATCAGTGGTCGTGACTCGACTGGCCAGGGCGCCGAAATAGGTCCGGTTCCCGGTAGCGACCACCACCGCCGTGGCCGAACCCGAAACGACGTTGGTGCCCATGAACAGGATGTTTTCCATATCCAGGGGGTTAATGGCCTTGCCGTCCCGCTGGTCGGCGAATTTCTCCACCGGCATGGATTCGCCGGTCATGGCCGCCTGACTCACGAACAGGTCCTTGGCCGACAGCACCCTGCAATCGGCGGGAATCATGTCCCCGGCGGAAAGCACCACGACATCGCCCGGCACCACCAGCTTGAGCGGCACCTCGACCCGGCGTGGCGGCTTGACGTGGAGGTGAGCCCCATAAAACTCCTCGAAAATCGGCGCCGCCTCCTCGCTGACGTCCCGGCGCATGACGGTGGCGGTGTTGCTCACCATCGCCTTGAGGGAGTCAGCGGCCTTGTTGGCCTTGGCCTCCTGCCAGAAACGCAGAAAGGTCGCGAGGACCACCATGGAGGAAATCACGATGGCCGCCTTCATGTCGTCGGTGAAATAGGAAACGGCCGCCAACAAGGTCAGGAGAATGCTGAAGGGGTTGCGGTAGGATAGCCACAGGTGCTGCCACCAGCGCAAGGGCTTCTCGTGCTCGACCTCGTTGAGGCCGACGCGATCGCGCACTGCCTCGGCCTGGGCCTCGGTCAGGCCTTCGGCATGGGTCTCCAGCCGCGCGAGCAGGGCGTCCGCATTACTGGTGGCGGCGGCCAGGAGGTCGGCGGCGAGGGAGGGAGGCACCTCCCGGCTCACCCCGGTCTGGGCAAGGGTTTCCAACAGCGCCAAGCGGCGGAAATGGCGAGCGAGGCGGCGGGTGCGGAGAAAGCCCGCGAAAAACTCTTTCAAGGCGGAAAACTTCATTTCATCGTCTCCATGAATCGTTTGTTGCGCGGTTAGGGTAAAAACGCCGGGGAGAGGAGACGCAGGCCGATGGAGAACCAGCGCCCCGCTCCGGGGCTTCCGAATTCGTTGCCGTAGGTGGTGTCGATTTGCATCCGGTCCGGGATGATCCAGTGCCTCACCCCAACCTGATAAAAGGGCTTGCCCTGGTTCTGGCCGAACACCTCGGCGATCAGCCAGGTTTGCCGGGCGAGCCGCCCTTCCGATCCCAAGCCCCAGGTCATGCGCTGTCGCCCATTCTCTTTCTCGCGCAACCAGCCCACGTTGGTGTGCAGGACCAGATGATCGTCGCGAAAGGAAAAACTGGCGGGAAGATAGGCATAAAGGTCGCCAACGAGACTGCCATCGTTCTGTGCGTCGGGGTGGCGGGCGTTGCCAAAAGCCAAGCCCCACGACCAGCCGTTGGGCTGCAGGGTTTTGAAGAGAGTTTTGCCCTGGAAGACCAGATCGGTGATCCGGGTTCCCGCCTCGTCGCTCGTGCGGGCGCCGCCCACGGTCACCTCCAGGTTGCCGCTGAAGTTGCAGGCGGGAAGCGCCCAGTACTCCGTACTGCCCGTGTTACCCTTGACCCAGGTTTCGAGTTGACAGGACTTGGCATCGGTGATGCGCGCATCGTCGGTAACCATGGGACGCGCGGCATGGACGCCGCCGCTGGCAAGAAGCAGTCCCAGCATGGCTACTGGCCGAAACATGGCGCATCTCCTCGGTCAAGGAAGAGCCTGCCAAGGGCGCGACGGAACGCTTCCATCCCACGCCGAAAGCGGGGATGGCGCGTCGCATCAAGCGACAAAAGGAATGGAGAGAAGCATGGAACCGGACCGAGCCGGAATTGATGCCGCATCTCGCGCCAGCGAGACAACGGCAGGGAAGCTGCGCGTTAGCTCGCCGACGATGCGCCAGCCACGATGGACCGGCGTCTACTGTCACTAGAACTTGCGCCCAAGGCAGAACCTCAGTGGTTAATAAACAGGCGCGAATTCTAGGCCGATATTCTCGGCGAGTAAAGTTTAAATTTCATGACAGCGGCGGGGCCGCCTCCCGCACCACCCCCGCCAGCTTTTCCGCCCACCCTTTCACCGCCTCGCCGTCGGCCCCCTCCACCATCACCCGCAGCACCGGCTCGGTGCCCGAGGGGCGCAGCAGGATGCGGCCGCGGCCATTCAGGGCGGCTTCCGCCTCCTGAACCGCGGCCTTGATCCGGCCATCGGCGGCGTAATCGAAGCCTTTCGCCACCTTGACGTTGATCAGCACCTGGGGATACAGCGCCAGTTCCTGGGTATAGTCCGCCAGGGAGGCATTATTGGCCTTCAGCGCGTCCAGGGCCTGAAGGGCGGAAACGATGCCGTCGCCGCTGGTGTGCTTGTCGAGGCACAGGATGTGGCCCGAATTCTCGCCGCCCAGCTGCCAGCCCAGCTGCTGGAGTTTTTCCATCACGTAGCGGTCGCCCACCTTGGCCCGCTCGAAAGGGATGCCCAAACGCCCCAGGGCGTGCTCGAAGCCCAGGTTGCTCATCAGGGTGCCCACCACTCCTCCCTCCAGCCGGCCGACCTGCTGGCGGTGCTTGGCGATGACATAGAGCATCATGTCGCCGTCGTAGAGGCGGCCCTTGGCGTCCACCATCGCCACCCGGTCGCCGTCGCCGTCGAAGGCGATGCCCAGGTCGGCGCCGTGCTCCAGCACCGCCGCCTGCAGGGCGTCGGGGTGGGTGGAGCCGCAGCCCAGGTTGATGTTCAGGCCGTCGGGCTGGGTGCCCAGCTGGAGCACCTCCGCCCCCAGCTCGTGGAAGACGTGGGGCGCCACGTGGTAGGTGGCGCCGTGGGCGCAGTCCACCACGATCTTCAGGCCCCGCAGGTCGGAATCGTTGGGGAAGGTACTCTTGCAGAACTCGATGTAGCGCCCGGCGGCGTCGTTGATGCGCTTGGCCTTGCCCAGCTTGTCCGAAGGCATGGTTTCCATGGGTTGGTCCAGGCGGTCCTCGATGGCGTGCTCCACCGCGTCGGACAGCTTCAAGCCGGCGCCGGAGAAGAACTTGATGCCGTTGTCCTCGAACGGGTTGTGGGAGGCGGAAATGACGATGCCGGCCTGAGCCCGCAGGGCCCGGGTGAGGTAGGCCACCGCCGGCGTCGGCATGGGGCCGGTGAGCAGCACGTCCACCCCGGCCGCCGACAGGCCCGCTTCCAGAGCCGATTCCAGCATGTAGCCGGAGATGCGCGTGTCCTTGCCGATCAGCACGCTGGGGCGCTCGCCGGGGGCGAACTTGCCGTCCGCCTCCACCAGCACGCGGCCCGCCGCGTAGCCCAGGCGCATGACGAAATCCGGCGTGATGGGCGCCTGTCCCACGGTGCCGCGCACCCCGTCGGTGCCGAAATACTTTCTGCTCATTGCTCCTCCCCTTCCACGGCCTCGAGAACCGCCAGGGCGTCCCGGGTCGCTTTGACATCGTGCACCCGGACAATCCGGGCGCCTTTCTGCACCGCCAGCATGGCCGCCGCCACGCTGCCGTAAACGCGCTCTTCCACCGCCGCGCCGGTCAGCGCCCCGATCATGGACTTGCGGGACAGGCCCGCCAGCAGAGGCAGTTTCAGGTCCGCGAACTCGCCCAAGCGGCGCAGCAGTTCCAGATTATGTCCCAGGGTCTTGCCGAAGCCGAAACCCGGGTCGATCACCAGCCGTTCCCGGACGATGCCCGCCTCCAGCGCCGCCCGCACCCGTCCGAGGAGGAAACCCTTCACCTCCGCCACCACGTCGTCGTAGCGGGGCGCCTGCTGCATGGTGCGGGGCGCCCCCTGCATGTGCATCAGGCACACGGCGGCGCCGCTCGCCGCCACCGCCTGTAGCGCGCCGGGCTCCCTCAGGGCGCGCACGTCGTTGACCATCGCCGCTCCCGCCGCCAGGGCCTCGGCCATCACCGCCGGCTTCATGGTGTCGACGGACAGGGGCACGCCGCCCCGCCGCAGGCCGTCCAGGACGGGCAGCACCCGTTCCAGTTCCTCGCCGACGGCGACCTCTTCGGCGCCGGGACGGGTGGACTCCCCCCCCACGTCCAGGATGTCCGCGCCCTCCTCCACCAGCCGCAGGCCGTGCTCAACCGCCCGCTCGACGGAAAAATAGCGGCCGCCGTCGGAGAAGGAGTCGGGAGTGACGTTGACGTTGCCAATGACTAAAGGGCGGTCAAGGGAAAGCCGGTATTTGCCGCAATGCATCATGGGGAAGTTGTATAAAGACGGGACGGCGGCGGGAAGCCGCCGCCCCTCCGGGTCAGGTTTCCTGGGCGGGATTGGTCGTCGACGAGGACGACGGCGCGGCGGGGGCGCTGGGCGTCGCATCGGCCGGCGGCGCCGGCGGCTGGCTGGGCTTGGGCGGCTGCGGCGGCCGGCCAGCCATGATGTCGTCGATCTGCCCGGAATCGATGGTTTCCCACTCCAGCAGGGCCTTGGTCATGGCCTCGATCTTGTCGCGGTTCTCCTCGATCAGGCGGCGGGCCAGCTTGTATTGTTCGTCGATGATGCGGCGGATTTCCGCATCCACCTTCTGCATGGTGGATTCCGACACGTTCTTGTGGGTGGTGACGGAGCGGCCGAGGAACACTTCCCCCTCGTTCTCGCCGTAGACCATGGGTCCCAGCACATCGGACATGCCCCACTCGGTGACCATGCGACGCGCCATTTCGGTGGCGCGCTGGATGTCGTTGCCGGCGCCGGTGGTCATGTGGCCCATGAAGATTTCCTCGGCGATGCGGCCGCCCATGAGGACGGCGATGTTCTCCAGGATCTGCTCCCGCTCCATGCTGTAGCGGTCTTCCGTCGGCAATTGCATGGTCACGCCCAGGGCGCGGCCCCGGGGGATGATGGTGACCTTGTGCACCGGGTCGGTCCGGGTCAGCAGGCGGGCCACCACGGCATGGCCGGATTCGTGGTAGGCGGTGTTCCTGCGCTCCTCCTCGGGCATGACGATGGAGCGGCGCTCGGCGCCCATGATGATCTTGTCCTTGGCGCGTTCGAAATCGTCCATGTCCACCAGGCGCTTGTTGCTTCGGGCGGCGAAGAGGGCGGCCTCGTTCACCAGGTTGGCCAGATCGGCGCCGGAAAAGCCGGGGGTGCCGCGGGCCAGGATGGAGGCGTCCACGTCGGGAGCGATGGGCACCTTGCGCATGTGGACCATGAGAATCTGCTCCCGGCCGCGGATGTCGGGCAGGGGCACCACCACTTGGCGGTCGAAGCGGCCAGGGCGCATCAGGGCCGGGTCGAGGACGTCGGGGCGGTTGGTGGCGGCGATGACGATGATGCCGGAGTTGGCCTCGAAGCCGTCCATCTCCACCAGCAGCTGGTTGAGGGTCTGTTCCCGCTCGTCGTTGCCGCCGCCCAGGCCGGCGCCACGCTGGCGACCGACGGCGTCGATCTCGTCGATGAAGATGATGCAGGGCGCGTGCTTCTTGGCGTTCTCGAACATGTCGCGGACCCGGGCCGCGCCCACGCCGACGAACATCTCGACGAAGTCGGAACCGGAGATGCTGAAGAAGGGCACCTTGGCCTCGCCGGCGATGGCCTTGGCGAGCAGGGTCTTGCCGGTGCCGGGGTTGCCCACCATCAGCACGCCGCGGGGAATGCGCCCGCCCAGTTTCTGGAACTTGGAAGGGTCGCGGAGGAATTCCACCAGTTCGCTCACCTCTTCCTTGGCCTCGTCGCAGCCGGCCACGTCGGCGAAGGTGATGGTATTGGCGGTCTCGTCCATCATCCGCGCCCGGCTCTTGCCGAAGGAAAAGGCGCCGCCCTTGCCTCCACCCTGCATCTGGCGCATGAAGAAGATCCACACGCCGATCAGCAGGAGCATGGGGAACCAGGAGATGAAGATGCTCATCAGGAAGGACTGCTCCTCCTCCGGCTTGGCCTGGACGACGACGCCGTTCTTCAGCAGGTCGGACACCATCCAGGGGTCGGAGGGGGCGTAGGTGCTGAAGCGGCTGCCATCGGTGTTGACGCCCTTCAGGACATGGCCCTCGATCACCACCTTGGCCACGCGGCCGCCGCGCACATCCTCGATAAAGCGCGAGTACTCGATCTGGTTGTTGATCGTCTGGCGCGAACCGAAGTGGTTGAACACGGTCATCAGCACCAGTGCGATCACCAGCCAGATCGCGATGTTCTTCATCATGTTGTTCAAGGCATTACTCCTGCCGTCACTGCTATTAAACCAAGTTTCATTCTAATCCCTTTTAGGCGCGAAATGTTAGGGATTCAGTCGGCCTTTCCCCATCAGGTACACTTCGCTGCTGCGGTCCCGGGAGGCTTTGGGCTTGCGGGTCACCACCTGGCGGAAGTGGCGGCGCATTTCCGTGAGATATTCCTGGAAGCCCGTCCCTTGGAACACCTTGACCAGGAAAGTTCCCCCGGGCTTCAGCCACATTGCCGCGAACTCCAGGGCCAGCTCCGCCAGGTGCATGCTGCGGGCCTGGTCGGCGATGCCCACGCCACTCATATTGGGGGCCATGTCCGAAATCACAAGGTCCACCGGCTTGCCGTCCAGGGCCACCACCAATTGCTCCAGCACCGCGTCCTCGCGGAAATCCCCCTGGATGAAGGTTACGCCGGGCAGCCCCACCATTTCCAGCACGTCCAGGGCGATGACGCGCCCCTTTCCCGCCAGTTTCTGCGCCGCCAGCTGGGACCAGCCGCCGGGAGCCGCCCCCAGGTCCACCACCGTAATGCCGGGGCGCAGCAGGTGGTCCCTGTCGTCGATCTCCTGCAGCTTGTAGGCGGCGCGGGAACGCCAGCCTTCCTGCTTGGCCTTCTTCACGTAGGGGTCGTTGACGTGTTCGTGCATCCACGCCTTGCTGGTTTTGCTGCGTTTCATGGAGTAAACTGCCGGGTTTTTTGAAGGAAGATCATGATTTCATTGACGCCTGCCCAGCGCCGTTACCTCAAGGCCCAGGCCCACGGCCTGAATCCGGTGGTGATGATCGGCGACGCCGGCCTGTCCGAAGCGGTGTTGAAGGAAGCCAACGCCACCCTGGCGCGGCACGAGCTGATCAAGGTCAAGGTCCACTCCGATAATCGCGACACCCGTGAAGCCCTGCTGGCGGAACTGTGCAGCCAGCTGGACGCCGCGCCGGTACAACACATCGGCAAGATCCTGGTCGTCTACCGCCCGGCCAAGGAACCGAAACTCCAGCTACCTTGATTTGGGCAGCAGCACCAGGACCAAGGCCAGGAGGCATTCCGCCAGGTACACCAGGCTGGAAATGCCGTGCCATTTCACGAAGCTGTCCTTGAAAACGCTGCGCATCACGTCCAGGGGCTGCGCTGCGTCCTTCAGACCCTGTAATACGGGCTGGATGCCGAAGTGCCCCGCCACCACCAGCCCCAGCAGTAGCAGCGCCACCCAAAAGAATAGCTGTTTCCACGCCCCGCCGCCGAAGCGGGAGAGCCGCAACACCACCAGATACAGGCCACAGGCCATGCCCAGATAGGACAGGGCGACGAAGAACCTGCCGGCGATCGCCCCCGCCAATACCCGGTCGTCGTGCAGAACGTCGAACAGGACCTTGACCAGCAGGGCGGTCACCCACAGACCGCCGGCCCACAAGGTGATGGCAATGGTCTGCAGGGCGTCGGCGATTTTTCTCATCAGTGGCTCAGATGTACTTGACGTCGATTACTTCGTACTCGTGCATCCCGCCCGGGGCCTGCACTTCCACGGTATCGCCGGCGAACTTGCCGATCAGCGCCCGGGCGATGGGTGAGCTGATGGAAATCTTGCCGTGCTTGATCTCGGCTTCGTCGTCGCCGACGATCTGGTAGGTGACGATATCGCCATTGGAGAGGTTTTCCAGCTCCACCGTGGCGCCGAACACCACCCGCCCGTCGGCATCGGCGGCCAGGGTCTTGGGATCGATGACCTGGGCGTTGGACAGCTTGCCCTCCAGCTCGGCGATGCGCCCCTCGATGAAGCTCTGACGCTCCTTGGCGGCATCGTACTCGGCGTTCTCCGACAGGTCGCCCTGGGCCCGCGCCTCGGCGATGGCCTGGATGACGTTGGGACGCTCCACCGTCTTCAGGCGGTGCAATTCGACTTTGAGGGCCTCGGCCCCGTTTACCGTGAGGGGAATTCGGCTCATGCCATTCTCCTAATCATTCCGTTCCAAAATCAATAGCGAACCGCCGCCCGATGGGCGGTCGGTCCACCTCGGAGGTTTTGTCGCGTCAGCCGAGCCGCTGATGCAACCCTTGCAGGTCGAACACCTGCAGCTCGCGCATGTGCTGCATTCCGACGCAGGCGGCGCGCGCGCCCGCCAGGGTCGTGTAGTAGGTCACCCGGTGCTGCAGGGCGGCGTGGCGGATTTCGCAGGAATCCTGGATGGCGCGCCGGTCTTCGTCCACCGTGTTGATGATCAGGCTGATCTCGCCGTTCTTGATCATGTCGACGATGTTGGGCCGCCCTTCCGCCACCTTGTTCACCACCGTCACCGGCACGCCCGCCTGCTCCAGGGGGACGGCGGTGCCCCGGGTGGCGCAGAGGGTGAAACCGAGGCCGATCAGTGCCTGGGCGATGTCCAAGGACTTGGCCTTGTCGTTGCCTTTGAGGCTGATGAACACCTTGCCGCCGCTGGGCAGCTTGACTCCCGCCGCCAACTGGGATTTGACGAAGGCCTCGGCGAAGCTGGTTCCCACGCCCATCACCTCGCCGGTGGATTTCATCTCCGGACCGAGGATGGGATCCACGCCGGGGAACTTGATGAAGGGGAACACCGCCTCCTTCACCGAGTAGTAGGGCGGCGTCACCTCCGCCGTGACGCCCTGGGCCTTCAGGCTCTCGCCGGCCATGCAGCGGGCGGCGATCTTGGCCAGGGAATGGCCGGTGGCCTTGGACACGTAGGGCACGGTACGGGAAGCGCGGGGGTTCACTTCCAGCACGTAAACGGTACCGTTCTGGATGGCGAACTGGACGTTCATCAGGCCCACGACCTTGAGGGCCTTGGCCATGGCCACGGTCTGGCGGCGCAATTCGTCCTGCATCTCCCGGCTCAGGCTGTAGGGCGGCAGGGAACAGGCCGAATCGCCGGAATGCACGCCGGCCTGCTCGATATGCTCCATGATGCCGCCGATGAGCACGTCCTCGCCGTCGCAGATGGCGTCCATGTCCACCTCGATGGCGTCGTTGAGGAAGCGGTCCAGCAGCACCGGGGATTCGTTGGAGACCTTCACCGCCTCGCGCATGTAGCGCTCCAGGTCGGCTTCCTGGTGGACGATTTCCATCGCCCGTCCACCCAGCACGTAGGAGGGGCGCACCACCAGGGGATAGCCGATCTCCTGAGCCATGGCCAGGGCCTGCTCCTCGTTGCGGGCGGTGCGGTTGGGCGGCTGCTTGAGACCGATACGGTGCAGCATCTGCTGGAAGCGCTCCCGGTCCTCCGCCTCGTCGATGGCGTCGGGGCTGGTGCCGATGATGGGCACGCCGTTCCTTTCCAGGTCCCGGGCCAGCTTGAGGGGCGTCTGGCCGCCGTACTGAACGATGACGCCGTGGGGCTTCTCGACGTGGACGATTTCCAGCACGTCCTCCAGGGTCAGGGGCTCGAAGTACAAACGGTCGGAGGTATCGTAATCGGTGGACACGGTCTCCGGGTTGCAGTTGACCATGATGGTCTCGAAGCCGGCCTCGCGCATGGCCAGCGCCGCATGAACGCAGCAGTAGTCGAATTCGATGCCCTGGCCGATGCGGTTTGGGCCGCCCCCCAGGACCATGATCTTCTTCCGGTCGGTGGGCTCGGCCTCGCATTCCTCCTCGTAGGTGGAATACATGTAGGCGGTCTTGGTGGCGAACTCGGCGGCGCAGGTGTCCACCCGCTTGTACACGGGGCGCACCCCCAGGGCTTGGCGCAGGGCGCGCACGGCGTGCTGGTCGGTGCCCAGCAGCTTGGCCAGGCGGCGGTCGGAGAAGCCGCGACGCTTCAGCTCCCGCAGCTCGGCGGCGTTCAGGTCGCTCAGGTTGCGCCCCTTGAGGGTCTGCTCGCGGCGCACCAGGTCCTCGATCTGGGCCAGGAACCAGGGATCGATGAAGGTATGGCGGAACACCTCTTCCTGGCTCATGCCGGCGCGGAAGGCGTCGGCCACGTACCACAGGCGATCGGCGCCGGGATTGCTGAGTTCGGCCTTGATCTTCTCCAGGTCGGTGGTCTTCTCGTCCAGGCCGTCGGCCCCCGTTTCCAGGCCCCGCAGGGCTTTCTGCATGGACTCCTGGAAGGTCCGGCCCATGGCCATCACCTCGCCCACGGACTTCATCTGGGTGGTGAGACGGCTGTTGGCGGCGGGGAACTTCTCGAAGGCGAAGCGCGGAATCTTGGTGACGACGTAGTCGATGGACGGTTCGAAGGACGCCGGCGTGGCGCCGCCGGTGATGTCGTTCTGCAGCTCGTCCAAGGTATACCCCACCGCCAGCTTCGCCGCCACCTTGGCGATGGGGAAGCCGGTGGCCTTGGAAGCCAGGGCGGAGGAGCGGGACACCCGGGGGTTCATCTCGATCAGCACCATGCGCCCGTTCTTGGGGTTGATGCCGAACTGCACGTTGGAGCCGCCGGTTTCCACGCCGATCTCCCGCAGCACCGCCAGGGAGGCGTTGCGCATGATCTGGTATTCCCGGTCGGTGAGGGTCTGGGCCGGGGCCACGGTGATCGAGTCGCCGGTATGCACCCCCAGGGGGTCCAGGTTCTCGATGGAGCAGATGATGATGCAGTTGTCCTTCTTGTCCCGCACCACCTCCATCTCGTACTCTTTCCAGCCGATGAGGGATTCCTCGATCAGCAGCTCCCGGGTGGGGGAAGCCTCCAAACCGCGCTCGCAGATTTCCACGAATTCCTGGATGTTGTAGGCGATGCCGCCGCCGCTGCCGCCCATGGTGAAGGACGGGCGGATGATGGTGGGAAAGCCGATCATGGCCTGGACCTGGAGGGCCTCTTCCATGCTGTGGGCCACGGAGGCGCGGGGGCAGGCGAGGCCGATCTTCTCCATGGCCTTCTTGAACTTCTCCCGGTCTTCGGCCTTGTCGATGGCTTCGCGGGTGGCGCCGATCATCTCGACCTTGTACTTCTCCAGCACGCCGTGCTTGGCCAGGTCCAGGGCGCAGTTCAGCGCCGTCTGGCCGCCCATGGTGGGCAGCACCGCATCGGGCCGCTCCTTGGCGATGATCTTCTCCACCATCTGCCAGGTAATGGGCTCGATGTAGGTGACGTCGGCCATCTCCGGGTCGGTCATGATGGTGGCCGGGTTGGAGTTGACCAGGATGACCTTGTAGCCTTCCTCGCGCAGGGCCTTGCAGGCCTGGGCGCCGGAGTAGTCGAACTCGCACGCCTGCCCGATGACGATGGGGCCGGCGCCGATGATCAGGATGGACTTGATATCCGTGCGCTTCGGCATTTACTTCTTCTCCTGCATCAGGCCGATGAAACGGTCGAACAAATAACTCACGTCGTGGGGGCCGGGGCTCGCTTCCGGGTGCCCCTGGAAGCTGAAGGCCGGCACGTCGGTGCGGGCGATGCCCTGGTTGCTGCCGTCGAAGAGGGAGACGTGGGTCACCCGCAGGTTGGCCGGCAGGGTGTCGGGATCGACGGCGAAGCCGTGGTTCTGACTGGTGATCATCACCCGGCCGCTGTCCAGGTCCTTCACCGGGTGGTTGGCGCCGTGGTGACCGAACTTCATCTTGCGCGTCTTGGCGCCGGAGGCCAGGGCCAGCAGCTGGTGACCGAGGCAGATGCCGTAGGTGGGAATGCCCCGGTCCAGGATGGCGCGGATGGCGTCGATGGCGTAGCCGCAGGGCTCCGGGTCGCCGGGGCCGTTGGACAGGAACACCCCGTCCGGCTTCAGGGCCAGCACCCCGGCGGCTGGGGTCTGGGCGGGCACCACGGTGACGCGGCAGCCTCGGTGGGCCAGCATGCGCAGGATATTGCGCTTGACGCCGAAGTCGTAGGCCACCACGTGGAACCTGGGGTTCTCCACCGGCTTGAAGCCGGCATCCAGGCTCCATTCGCCTTCTTTCCACTCGTAGGACTTATCCACCGACACCACCTTGGCCAAGTCCATGCCCGCCAAGCCGGGGAAGCCCTTGGCCAGTTCCAGGGCCTTGGCCTCGTCGATCTCGCCCGCCATCAGGCAGCCGTTCTGGGCACCCTTTTCCCGCAGCACCCGGGTCAGGCGCCGGGTGTCGATGTCGGCGATGGCGACGATGTTATGGCGCTGCAGATAGGCGGTGAGTTCTTCCCCCTTGCGCCAGTTGCTGGACAGCAGGGGCAGGTCGCGGACCACCAGGCCGCTGGCGAACACGCGGGCGGACTCCTCGTCCTGAGGGTTGACACCGGTATTGCCGATGTGGGGATAGGTCAGGGTGACGATCTGGCGGCAGTAGGAAGGGTCGGTGAGGATTTCCTGGTAGCCGGTGATGGAGGTGTTGAAAACCACCTCGCCGACGGTGTGACCGTCCGCACCGATGGCAACACCGCGAAACACTGTCCCATCTGCAAGCACGAGTACGGCAGGACGAGGTTGCGGCACAGGACACTCCTTAAGGGCTTTTGCGCACCGGCCGCGAAGGCCGGCGCGTATTGACTAGCGGATACACAAAGCGGGGCAGGTTGCACACCCGCCCCGCTCGTAAAATTTTTGAAATTTTAGCAAAAACCCGCCGCGCCTTCAACGTCGAGTCATATAGAGGACAGCCCCCTCAGGACAAGCCCAGCACGTCCTGCATGTCGTAGAGGCCGTGCTCGCGCTCCGCCAGGAAGCGGGCGGCGCGCAGGGCGCCCTGGGCGAAGGTGGCACGGCTGGAGGCCTTGTGGCTGATCTCCACCCGTTCGCCGATGCCAGCGAACATCACCGTGTGGTCCCCCACGATGTCGCCGCCGCGGACGGTGGCGAAACCGATGGTGGAGGGATTGCGCTCCCCCGTCACCCCTTCGCGGCCGTAGACGGCGCATTCTTCCAGGCTTCGCCCCAGGGTGTCGGCGATCACTTCGCCCATGCGCAGGGCGGTGCCGGAGGGCGAGTCCACCTTGTGGCGGTGGTGAGCCTCGACGATCTCGATGTCGTAGCCTTCGTTCAGCACCTGGGCGGCCTGCTGCAGCAGCTTCAGCACCAGGTTGACGCCGACGCTCATGTTGGGGGCGAAAACAATGCCGATGTCGCGGCTGGCGTCTTGGATGGCGAGCTTCTGCTCCGGCGAGAAGCCGGTGGTGCCGATCACCAGACTGACGCCGTGGTTGCGGCAGTGGCGCATGTGTTCCAGGGTGCCCTCGGGGCGTGTGAAATCGATCAGGGCGTGGCAGCCCTGCAGGGCGGAGGGGATGTCGTCGGTGACGATCACGCCGTTGGGGCTGCCGATGAGCTCCCCGGCATCCTTGCCCAGCAAGGGGCTGCCTGCCCGTTCCAGGGCGGCGCCGAGGCGCATGTCACTGGCCTGGGCTACGCCTTCCAGCAGGGCTCGCCCCATCCGGCCGGAACAACCGGCGATCGCGATATTCAGCATAATTTACAATCCTCAAAGAAACATTTTGGCTACGACATAACGTTAGCCTGCGGCGAACGTTAGTCTGCGCCGAAAGATCGGCCTGTGACTGACGTCACGACAAACCTTTTGGCTACGACATAACGTTAGCCTGCGGCGAACGTTAGTCTGCACCGAAAGATCGGCCTGTGACTGACGTCACGACAAACCTTTTGGCTACGACATAACGTTAGCCTACGGCGAACGTTAGTCTGCGCCGAAAGATCGGCCTGTGACTGACGTCACGACAAACCTTTTGGCTACGACATAACCTTAGCCTGCGGCGAACGTTAGTCTGCACCGAAAGATCGGCCCGTGACTGACGTCACAGGCCGATCTTTTCCAGCATGCGGCCGAAGAAGCCCTTTTCCTCGTCGTCAGGGTCCGCTTTCTTGGCCGGCTCATCCTTCGCCGCGCCGCCATCGGCGGCCTTGCCGTCCGCCGGCGCAGCACTGCCCGGCTGGGGCACCGACTCGTAGGTGGGCTTGGGCGGGGGATTCAGGTCCTCCTCGGAGCCGGCCACCACGTCGCCGGTGACCTTCTGCAGCAGGTCGCCGTCAAAGTACAGGGTAACGCGGCGCTCCTCGGCCAGTTTGCCTTCTTTCTGCAGGGTATAGACGTAATCCCAGCGGTTGCCGTGGAAAATATCCACCAGCAGGGGCGACCCCATGATGAAACGCACCTGGGACTTGGTCATTCCCGGCCGCAGCTTGGATATCATGTCCTGGGTCACCACATTGCCCTGCTGGACGTCCAGCTTGTACGGCTTGAGGGGATTGCTCACGGAACAGGCGGAAAGAAGCGCCACCACGGCCGCAATCAGGATTTTGTTCATACCAGCCCCACGAATGAGTTTTAACCTGCAGCCCGACGGGCCGCGCATTTGCCATTTTCCGGCACAAATCGGCATAATGATACCCGAACTCCACCGCAGCGGGCATTCCTCCATGAGCGATTCCTCCGATCTGAAAAGCGTCGGCCTGAAGGCTACCCTGCCCCGGCTGAAAATCCTCAATCTGTTCGAAAGCAGCGCCGACCGCCACCTCACCGCCGAGGACGTCTATCGCCTGCTGCTCGCGGAAGACGAGGACGTGGGCCTGGCCACCGTCTATCGGGTGCTGACTCAGTTCGAGAACGCGGGCATCCTGATGCGCCACCATTTCGAGGGCGGCAAGGCGGTTTTCGAGCTCAACAAGGGCCACCACCACGACCATATCGTCTGCCTGCAATGCGGCAAGGTGGAGGAGTTCTGCGACCCGGAGATCGAAAAACGCCAGCAGAAGATCGCCAAGGAACGCGGCTTCGCCATCCACGAGCATTCCCTCTACATCTACGCCGACTGCGCCAAGCCGAACTGCCCCAACAAGGCGGGCTGAAGCCTCCTCCCTCCGGGTTTTTGACTAGAATGGAACCGTCGACCGCCGCCCCCGGCGGCGACGCGGCCTGAACAGGCGCCACGCCGACCGGGCACCCGGGAAGAAAAAATGAAGCTTGGCCAAGCCCTCGGAAAATTCTGGACCCGTTCCATCCGCCACCAGTTGATGCTGGGCATCGCCCTGATTCACGCGGTGCTGATGACGATTTTCGTGTCGGAACTGGTGCACCGGGAAAAAAACTTCCTCCACCGCCAATCCCTCGCCCAGGCCACCAGCCTGGCGCAAGCCCTGGCCACCAACAGCACCGCCGGGGTTCTCTCCAGCGACGTGGAGGGCCTGGAAGAAGTCATCCACTCCCTGCAACGTTACTCCAATCTGCGCTACGCGATGATTCTCTCCCCCAAGGGACAAGTCCTGGCCCATACCGACCGCAGCCGACTGGGTCTCTACGCCACCGACTCCGTCAGCGCCTCACTGCAGCGCACCCCGCCCCGCAGCACAGCCCTGATCGACGACGACAGTCTGCTGGACGTCGCCGAGCCCGTGGTCGTCGGCGGTCGCCTCATCGGCTGGGCGCGCATCGCCCTGGATCAAGGGCATGTGACCGCCAACATCCAGCGGGTTGGGCGCTGGGGAATGTTCTATACCCTGCTGGCCATTCTCGTGGGGCTGATTTTCGCCTATTTCATGGCCCGCAGCCTGACCCGCGACATAGACACCCTCGTCCGGACCGCCGGGCGCGTCCGCGCCGGCGATCGAACGGAACGGGTAAAGCTGGACAGGAAGGACGAACTGGGACTGCTGGCGGAGGATTTCAATCAAATGCTGGACTCCCTCACCGCCAACGAAGTCCGGCTGAAGCTTCTGCTCGATTCCACCGCCGAGGGCATCTACGGCATGGCGCCCGATGGCCGCCTCATGTTCTGCAACCCATCCGCCTTGCGCATCCTGGGCTTTGCGGACGCCTCCGAACTGCTGGGAAAGGATATCCACCGCCTGATCCACCATTCCCATCCCGACGGCAGCGCCTACCCCGCCGAGGAATGCAAGGTCTACGCCGCCCTGCGGGAAGGCCGGGGACAGCACGAGGACAAGGAAGTCTACTGGCGCGCCGACGGCTCTCCCGTCCCGGTGGAATACTGGTCATACCCCATCGTTCAGGAGGGGAAAACCGTCGGCGCGGTGGTGACTTTCCTCGACATCTCGGAGCGCAAACGTGCGGAAGAATTGCTGGCGAAGAAAATCGACGAACTGACCCGCTCCAATGCCGAGCTGGAGCGCTTCGCCTACGTGGCCTCCCACGATCTGCAAGAACCCCTGCGCATGGTGGCCAGCTACGTCCAGCTCCTGGCCAAGCGCTACCGGGGACGCCTGGACGCCGACGCCGACGATTTCATCCACTACGCCGTGGATGGCGCCACCCGCATGCAGCAGCTGATCAACGACCTGCTGGCCTATTCCCGCGTCGGCACCCGGGGCAAGGAATTTTCCCCCACGGACTGCAACCGAGTCGTCGAGGATGCCCTCTTCAACCTCAGCCGCGCCATCGCCGACAGCGGCGCGGAAATCACCAGCGACAAGCTGCCCAACGTCATGGCCGACCGCGGCCAACTGGTGCAGCTGTTCCAGAACCTGATCGCCAACGGCATCAAATTTCACGGCGAGGCGAAACCCGACATCCATATCGGTGTCTCGCTCGCCGGGGGCGAGTGGCGGTTCACGGTACGGGACAACGGCATCGGCATCGCGCCGGAACACCGGGATCGGCTGTTCCAGATTTTCCAGCGCCTCCACAGCCGGGAAGAATACCCCGGCACCGGCATCGGCCTGTCCATTTGCAAGCGCATCGTGGAACGCCACGGCGGGCGCATCGGCGTGGACTCCGAGCCCGGGAAAGGCTCCACTTTCTGGTTTACACTACCCATAAAGCAGCCCAACGAGGAGACGCCCCATGCATGACTGCCGCGGCAGAGCCCCGGTGGAAATTCTCCTGGTGGAAGACAATCCGGGAGACGTGCGCCTGACCGAAGAAGCCCTGAAGGAGGGGAAAGTGCAGGCCGACCTGAGCGTCGCCCGGGACGGCGAGGAGGCCCTGGCCTGGTTGCGGCGAGCGGACCGCAAGCTGCCCGACCTGATCCTGCTGGACCTCAACCTGCCGCGCAAGGACGGCCGGGAAGTGCTACAGGAAATCAAGGCCGACCCCCATCTCAAATCCATCCCCGTGGTCGTTCTCACCACCTCCGACGCGGAGCAGGACATCACCCAGGCCTACGCCCTGCATGCCAACTGTTACATCACCAAACCCGTCGACCTGGAACAGTTCATCCAGGCAATTCGGGCCATCGACGATTTCTGGCTGACCCTGGTCAAGCTGCCGCGCAAGGAGTGATCATGGACACCCCGCCCATCCGCGTTCTGCTGATCGAAGACAACCCCGGCGATGCCCGGCTGATATGGGAAGCCCTGTCGGACAGCGGCGCCGCCGCCGTCCAGATGGATACCGCGACCAGCCTGGCGGAGGGCTTCGCCGCCCTGGACCAGGGCAACCGGGACGTGGTGCTGCTCGACCTTTCCCTGCCGGACAGCCAAGGCCTGGATACCGTGTCCCGGACCCGCGCCCATTCGCCCGAAACGCCCATCGTCGTACTCTCCGGCCTCAGCGACGAGGACACGGCCGTCCAGGCGGTGCGGGAGGGCGCCCAGGATTACCTGGTCAAGGGCGAAGCGGACGGCAACCTGCTGATGCGCTCCATCCGCTACGCCATCGAGCGCCATCGCATGCAGGCCGCCCTGCGCATCCTGTCCCTGGTGGACGAGCTCACGGGCCTTTACAACCGGCGGGGATTCATGACCCTGGCGGAGCACCAGGAGAAACTCTCCCTGCGCAAGAAAACGGGGTTCTACCTGATTTTCGCCGACCTGGACGGCATGAAGGCCATCAACGACACCCACGGGCACCCCGCGGGAGACCAGGCCCTGACGGACACCGCCAACCTGCTGACCGAAACCTTCCGCGGCTCGGACATCATCGCCCGCATGGGAGGCGACGAATTCGCCATCATCACCATCGATTCCGACAACAACAGCGCGGAAGCCATCGAACAGCGCCTGCAAAGGCGCATCGCCGCCTTCAACGACACCGGCAGGCGCCCCTATTGCCTATCCCTCAGCGTCGGGGTGGTGCACTACGACCCCCAAACCCCGACACCGATTCCAGCGCTCTTGGATGCCGCGGATAAACTGATGTACGCCCAGAAACGGGAAAAGAAAAGCTGCCGCCCCGATGCCGCCTGAGGACTAGCCGAGAAAGGACAGCAGGGTCGCCAAGACCCGCGTCCCGAAAACCGCATCCAGGACCGTCACCGTCAGCAGGAACACCACTGCCGCCACCGCCATCAAGGCGGGGCCGTACCAGAAGCGCCAGCCCCCGACCGTCTCGGCTTCGCGGGCCTCGGCATCCGCCTCTTCCAGGGCTACGGCCTGCCTGAACAGCTGATAATCCCGGTTCGAGGTCTTCAACGCCGCCGGATGCTCTTTCCGCGCCTCGTTGGGCACGCTCTCCGCTTTTTTGCCCTCGGGATTGAGCAGCGCGGCGATCCGCTCCCGGGGCAGCCGAATCGCCCCCGCCTGGAGCAGGGATTTCAGCCAGTTGGACGCCTCCACCGGCGCCCCTTCCTCCACGTAGTAGCTGGGAGAGGACTCGGCAGCCGGCCTGGCCGAACTCTTGCCGCCGGTCTGGCCATGCGCCTTGCGGCTGGTGGCTTGCATGCCCCCGACAGGCCCAACGCCAAGAACTGCCATCATGCCCTCCAATGCTTTCTTCATCCTCTTGGCTTATTTATCGGCCGCTTCTGCCCGAAGCTTTAGGTCATCGCCCCTTCCACGCGTCAACAAGACGAAAACAGCCGCTCCCGCCAAGCCGCATCCTCCAGGCGCTGGCGAAACCATTCCAGGGCCCGCCCCTTCTTTCCCGTCCGCCAGGCAGCCACCAAGGCCACCGGCGCCTGGCGTTCCTCGGTTTCCCTCACCACCAGGCGACCGGCTGCGACATAGGGCTGGATCAGATGCCGCGGCAGCCAGCCCACCCCCATGCCGAGCAAATGCGCCTCCAGCTTGTCGCGGAAATCCGGCACCGTCAGGACATCCTGGCCGGTGAGGATGTTGGCGGTACGCGGCGGCAGGCTGCGGGAACTGTCCGCGGCGGCGATGGCCCGATGACGGAGGATGTCCTCGTTGGCCAGGGGCTCCGGAACCCCAGCGAGGGGATGGGAAGGCGCCACGGCGAACTGGAACTCCACCGCCCCCAGTTCCCGTACCGCAAATCCGCCGCCCGAAGGAACGTCGGAAGGCGCGCCGATCACCAGGTCGGCACGATCCGAAACCAGCGCATCCCAGCAGCCGCCAAACACCTCCCGCGACAAACGGAGGCGGGTGCCGCTTTCCAAGGCATAGAAATCGGAGGCCAAGGAATAAATCCGCTCCATGGGCACCAAATCCCCCAACGCCACGCGCAACTCGCCCTCCCAGCCGGTGGCCACCCGCCGGACCCGTCCCTCCAGGGCGGACGCGGCCCGCAACAGGTGCCTGCCTTCCTGCAGAAGGGTCTCGCCCGCCGGTGTCAGAACGGCCCGATGGCCGCCACGTTCGAATAAACGCACCCCCAGGTCGCTTTCCAGTTTCTGTACGGCATAGGTAATCGCCGACGGCACCCGGTGCAATTCCTTCGCCGCCGCCGCAAAGCTCCCTTTGCGCTCAATGGCGTCCAGCACGGCAATGGCATCAAGAGTCAAGCGCATATTCAAAATATCAGAATGAGTTACTCAAAACTTTTCGGCAACTTATAGAAAGATCAGTGTCTATGATAGGACCAACGCATTCAATTTTAAAGAACAGGAGGTCCGGATGATTCGCCTTCGCCCCCATGCCGAACGCGGCCACTTCGACCACGGCTGGCTGGATACCTGGCACAGCTTCTCTTTCGGCGACTACTTCGACCCGGAGCACAACGGCTACTCCGCCCTGCGCGTCATCAACGACGACCGCATCGCCGGCGGCGGCGGGTTCCCCACCCACCCCCACAGCAATATGGAAATCGTCACCTACATCCTGGAGGGGGCCCTGGCCCATCGCGACAGTTTCGGCCACGGTTCCACCATCCTGCCCGGCGACGTACAGCGCATGAGTGCGGGCCGCGGCATCCGCCACAGCGAATTCAACGCCTCCCAGAACGAAGCGGTGCACCTGCTGCAAATCTGGCTGCTGCCCCAGGAGCAAAACCTCGACCCCGGCTACGAGCAAAAAAGTTTCAGCCCCGACGCCAAACGCGGCCGCCTGTGCCTCATCGCCTCCCCGGACGGCCGTGACGGGTCGGTCACCATCCACCAGGATGCCCGCATTTACGCCGCCCTGCTCGGACACGGCGAGCCCGTGGCTCATCGCCCCTCCGCCGGCCGCCGCAGCTATCTCCATGTCGCCTGGGGCACCTTGTCCCTCAACGGCGTTCCCATGACCGCCGGAGACGGCGCCCGCATCGAAAACGAGCCCGAAATCCGCCTGGAAGGGGATGCCGAGGCGCTGTTGTTCGACCTGCCCTAACCCTCAGAAAGGAGAATTCCATGAGCAAAGTCGTCATCGTTTATCACAGTGGCTACGGCCATACCAAGGTGCTGGCGGAATCCGTTCTGGCCGGCGCCCAGTCCGTTGCCGGAACGGAAGTTTCTCTGGTGACCGCGGAAGACGCCGACCAGCACTGGGATGCGCTGAACGCCGCCGACGCCATCGTTTTCGGCGCCCCCACCTACATGGGCAGTCTTTCCGCCCCGTTCAAAACCTTCATGGACGCCAGTTCGAAGGTCTGGTTCGAGCAGAAATGGAAGGACAAGCTGGCGGCGGGATTCACCAATTCCGGCAGCCAGAGCGGCGACAAATTCAACTCCCTCGTCCAGCTCGCCACCTTCGCCGCCCAGCACGGCATGATCTGGGTCTCCCTCGGCCTCCTTCCCGGGAACAATTCCAGCCAGGGCGGGCCGGACGACCTCAACCGCCTGGGCAGCTTCCTCGGCGCCATGGGCCAGTCCAACGTCGACCAGGGTCCCGACATGGCGCCAAGCGCCAGCGACCGCCGTACCGCCGAACACCTGGGGCGCCGCGTGGCCGAGCTGGCCACACGTTTTGCCCGCCAACGATAAGGAGACCGAACATGTCACTGCGCAGCCTGCTCTTCCTCGCCCTCCTCGCCCCGGCCGCCGCCCTGGCGGAAGTGGAGACTTACACCATCGACAACGCCCACAGCTTCGCCAACTGGGCCATCCGCCACACGGTCTCCAAGACCAGCGGCACTTTTTCCGACATCACCGGCACGGTGAAGGTGGACCGGGCCAAGCTGGCCAACTCCTCGGCGGACGTCACCATTGCCGTCCTGTCCCTCAACTCCAGCCACCGGGAGCGGGACGCGCACGTTCTGAGCAACGCCTTCCTGGACGTCCTCAAGTTCCCCGTCATGCGCTTCGTCAGCACCGCCGTGAAGCCCACCGGGCCGGACAGCGGCATCCTGTACGGCAAGCTGACCCTCCACGGCGTGACGCGGGACATCCATTTCCCCTTCCGCATTCTCGGCTTCGGGCCGGACACGACCCCCACGGGGGCTGGCAAGGTCCGCGCCGGCTTCGAAGGCCACACCACGCTCAAACGCAGCGATTACGGCATCGACTGGGGACTTGATTTCCCGGGCGGAGGACCGGTGGGCGATGAAATTGAAGTAACATTGCTGGTGGAAGGCGTCCGCCCCGTCAACCAACCGTGAGGCTGAAATGAGCGAAAAACCCGCCACCACCCGCTACTCCATCCATGACATCATTGCCCGCCGCTGGAGCGGGCGCGCCTTCGACCCGAGCCGGAGCGTGTCGCAGGAGCAGTTGGTCTCTCTCCTTGAAGCCGCCCGCTGGGCGCCCTCTTGTTTCGGCGACCAGCCCTGGCGTTTCCTGGTCTGGGACCGTTTCAAGGACGAAGCGGTTTGGCGGCGGGCGTTCGCCTGCCTGGCCGAAGGCAATCAGGCCTGGGTGAAGAATGCCCCCGTGCTGCTGCTGGCGACCGCCAACAGCGCCTTCCGCCACAACGGCAAACCCAACCGCTGGGGCCAGTATGACACGGGGGCGGCGAGCGAGAACCTGTGCCTGCAAGCGGTTGCCCTGGGACTGATGGCGCACCAGATGGGAGGCTTCGACGCCGAGAAAATCCGACAGGAATTCGCCGTTCCCGAAGCCTTCGCTTGCATGGCGATGATCGCCGTCGGCCACCCGGCGGACGCGGACATGCTGACGGGAGAATTGAAGGAGGCGGAACTGGCGCCGCGCAGCCGCGCCCCCCTGGGAGAGCTGTTTTTCGAGGGCGAGTGGGGGCGCCCCCTGGACGTTTAGTCGCTGAGCATATCCAGGATGTAGTGCTCCACGGATTCCAGCATCTCCCGCTCGGCATCCCTCCCCAAAGGCTCGGCCACTTTCGGCGCGGAACGCGGCTTGGGCGCCGCAACGGAGCTCAGCACCGGGCGCGCCGGCTCGCGCTTCATTTCCATCAGCCTCGCCCGCAGATGCTCGGGCATGGAGCAGCCCAGCACCTGCACGCCGTAGCGCAGGCACTCCAGCATGGCCCGCTCGCGGAAACGGTTGCTCCCCGACAACTCCAGGGACTGCCACTGCTTGAAGCCAACCAGCTTGCCCAGACAGGCGATTTCGCGGTCAGTGCCATTCTCCATCACCAGGCAATCGCCGAAATCCCGCACCGTGCCGCCGCGAATCTTGATGGTCAGGCATCCCTCCGCCTCGCTGAACTTGACGTAAAGCACTTCCTCTTTCAGCAAACGGGAGACGGCCCGCTGGTAACGATCGCTTTTCACCTCGGCGCGCCGCTCGGCGTGGAGGCCATCGTCCTCCCCTCCCCACGGGGCGCGCATCCAGGCGCAGTTCTGGTTCCCGGCGGCCACAGGATAGACCCCGGGAAGCCCCCCCGGCCCCGCCCCGATATGTCCCTTGGCGACAGAATTTGCTCTCATGACACCCCCTAATAAAAAACCTTAGTTTTCAGTATAAAGCGATAAATAATAAAAGCAACTTGTTAGATATGGGCCGTAACTGAAAACAAGAGTCCGGTGTTTCCTTGCCGGGGCAGGGAGACAGGCGACTAGCGCCCTACGACTTGGCGTTGAGCCAGAGCTGGACGTCTTGGTGGGAAGGGTATTCGGCTTGGCGCAGACGCCCTTTGGCCAGGAGATCTTCGTAACCCAGGACCTGATTGCGGCCGGAGCTCTTGGCGACGTAAAGGGCCCGGTCGGCCCGGTCGATGACGTCGCTGGGCAAGCCTTCGTGGGAAATTTCGGTGTAGCCGATACTGACGGTAATGCGGGTATCCTGGGGAAAGCGGGTTGCCTCCACCGCCAGCCGGAAACGCTCGAATACCTGCTGCGCGCTGTCGCCGTTCGCCCCCTCCAGAAGAACGATGAACTCCTCCCCGCCGTAGCGAAACAGCCTGTCCTCGTAGCGGAAAGTATCCCGCATCAGACGGGCGAACAGCAGCAGCACTTCGTCCCCGATCAGGTGGCCGTGGCGGTCGTTGACATTCTTGAAATGGTCGATATCCAAAATGCCCAGCCAATAGGTCCGCTCCCGATCCTTGCGCCGGCCACGGCCTCCCCGTGCTGGATGCATGATGCGGTTGATGGTTTCGCCGAATGCCTGGCGGTTGTACAGCCCCGTCAAGGCATCGCGGTCCACGCGCTCGAACAGTTGGAGAAAGTTGCGGTACACCGCCAGCAGCTGGCCCAGCTCCCGCTGCCCGGCCGCTTGATAGGCGCGCACCCGCACCAGCAGCAAGGCCTGCACCCCTGCCGCCCCCAATATCGGGTGAACCACGCAGATTCTGTGCCCTGCCCCTTTTGACATCTGCCCCCTGACGGGCCGGCGGCGCCGATGAGCGCGTAGCAAGACCTTCTCTTCCCCCCACGACGGCGGGTCGTCAGGCCGCAGATAATTCTGGAACCGGGGCGGGCCGCCCTCCTCCAGCGGAGCCATCACTTCGTAATAAACGACAGAGCGCGTTCCCAGCAGACGGGCCGCCAGATTGACCAGGTTCTCCACCAGGTCGTGGTGGTAGCGCTGACGGGTCAATCGCGCTATCGCCGCGAGGGTCAGTTTTCCAGCCATGGCAACTCAATCCTCCTGGCCAGCCGCCGCAGGCAGGCTGAACGACTGCGGAGGCAGGCCGGCCAGATGCCGGTCCCATATCCGTTGATAGGCATCCTCCAAAGATTTCACCAGCGCCGCCGTGTCGAACAGCGGCCACGTTCTTTTATGCTGCTCCAGCTTGGATTTCAATTCCGCCACATCCCGGGGCCGGCTGGCCAACGTCACGGCCCGGTTCTCGTATTCCATCAAATTCGTCGCAATCAATTCCGGCAACCCCACCGATTCCAGCAAACTGGCCGCCACCCGGGACCAGTGGGTCTCTCCCGCGCAAGTGAGAACGGGCAGGCCCGCCCAGAGGGCATCCGCCGCGGTAGTATGGGCGTTGCATATCGTCGTGTCGAGAAACAAATCGGCCAGACGGTAGCGGGCAAGATGGCGTGACGAATCGCTGATGAAGGGGGCGAAAACCAGGCGGTCCGGCGCGATGCCCCGAATCGCCGCTTCCCGGCGCAAATTGCCTTCCACGCCTTCCTTTCCCGCGAGGAGCCACAAGACGCTGCCCGGGACTCTTTCCAGGATACGCATCCAGACGGAAAAAATCTCCGGCTCGATCTTGTAAGGGTTGTTGAAACAGCAGAATACCGTGCCGTTTTCCGGCAACCCCATCTCGCTGCGGGAGGACGCGGACCCAACCCTTTGTTCGTTGTCGTACATCAAGTAGCTTCGCGGCAGGTAAACCAGCCTCTCGGAATAAAATCGCTCCGAGCCAGCGGGACAGGTCACGGCATCCGTCATCAGATAGTCGATGAAATCCGCCCCGGTGGTGCTCGGAAAGGCCAGGTAAGCCACCTGCAGCGGCACCGCCCGCAGGGTGAAGACCTCGAATCGGTTCTTGCGGGTATGCCCAGCCATATCCACCAGGATATCGATCCCATCTTCCCGAATTCGCTGCGCCAACTCACGGAAGCCCAGATCAGTCACATCGACGAAACAGTCGCAGGCATGACGAATATCGCGATGCAAAGCACTCCCATCGTCTGGCAGGAGCGAATAGGCATAGACCTCAAAGCGCTCGCGATCCTGGAGATGGAAAAGCTGCCGCGACAACCGGGCCGTAGGATGAAAGCGGAAATCCGGCGAGACATAACCCACGCGGATTTTTTTCCCTGGGAAAGGCATAGAAGAAGGCAACGGTGGCCCAGCGTCCCAGGCCATTTTAGCCGCTATCCGCCGGCAGAGTTCCAGCTGGCGAGGCGGCTCACGCAGCAACGACAGTCCCTGAAAAGCCAAGGCTTGGTCGTCCATGAAGGGCTCGCCATTTTCCAGCCAGCGAAGGAAATTTTCTGTATAAGCCGTTCGATTGCGCCAATCACAAACTTCCTGGCGAACGTACATACCCGAAAGGTAGATGAGTTGCGGCACCGCATCGGAAAGGAGGCGATCAAGCCCGGAGGCACGCCGGACATTCTCCAGACACTGGCGATAAAGCGGCTCGTCCAACCGCCTTGCCTCGACGAAAGCCTCTTTGGCCGCGGCAAATTCCGCCACCATGGACAATGCCACCCCGCGGTTGAAGTGGGCCTTGGCATAATCCGGCTGCAGCCTTAAAGCCTCGTTGAAAGCCGCCAGCGCCGACCCCCATTCGCTAACGGCCAGCAGCGCTTCAC
>JBFXHL010000021.1:0-32131 GCA_050177075.1 Sulfuricellaceae bacterium
TGCAGGTGCCGCTCGTTTAGCCACACGCAAGCGGCGCAGGTGATCCCCTCGAGGATGAGCGAAGCTTGTTTCAGGTGCTCCTCGGGGGTGATGACAAAACTTTTCTGAATTTCCGTGTGGTTGTAGAGCTCCAGCTTGCGCAGCTCTTCCGGAATGACGTCGCGCCCGCTTTGAGGCATGGCGGTACGGTGATGATAGTAGGCCTCCAAGCCGTTATCGACGATAGCCTGGGCCACCGCTTCGCACCCGCGGCAGCACATGTCGCGCTTTTCGCCCTCGACAACGACGGCAAAGGCGGAGCCTTCAGGTACCGGCAGCCCGCAGTGGAAACAATTCTCTGTCATCAGGCTTTGGGCACGCTTACGCTCTGCTCTACCTGATAGGCGTCGTTCCCGCTCTGAATATGCAACTCGACGACCCAGCGACCAGGCCGGGCGAAGTTTAATTGACCGCGGTAAGCGCCAGGGTTTTCCTCTTTTAGCTCCACGTCTTGGCGGCTTTCCGCATCGGCCAAGGGCTGGATGCTGATGACCACCTTGGCGTTTTGCAGCGGTGCGCCGTCACGGGTGGCCACTTTAACCTCGACACTCCGACTGGCGCTCGCTGCCTCGAGACCATCCACTTCCACTTTCCACCCCAGGCGGCGCTGTTTTTCCTGGGCGCTCATGTGCTGGGCGATGGTTTTCGCCGCTTCCTCGTTGTGCGGCACGACACCGGAGAATGCGGTGTGGATGGGGCGATCGCTCTTGGTCGGCAGAAGCATTTGGGCGACGTTCGTCGGCAGGCCGCGGATGGAGATCATGACAAACGAAGCCATCAGAGTCGCGAGCACGACGAAGAAACCGATCAACAGCATCGGGGCCCAGTGCAGTTTGCCGCTCCCGCCTTGCTTGTTGCTGCCGGCGATGGTGATCACCGTAGCGGCGGCAAGGTACACGGTGATGTGTACCGCCACCACGTCGCCTCCCGGCCATTGCTTCGAGGCGTAGACCAGGTAGGCCACTGTCGGCAGCACCCCACTCAACACGCCCCGCCAATAGTTGCCGACCTTGACGAAGCGAAGCAGGAAATGCAGTCCTGCAATTCCCAGAATGCCACCGAACAGCGTTTCGATTAGAGTCATATCACCCTTCGTGTTTGGAATTGAAGCGCACCTTGCGGATTGCCGCCTCGTCTGGTTTCCCCTTGGGCGTGATTATAAACTCAATAGTGTCGGTTGTTGCGGCTACCTGCGGCGGCAGCTTCACGTTCACCTGGATCATCAGGCTCTTGCCGGCCCGCACGTTCATTTCATTGCTGGAGCCGCCGAAATCGAGCGCCCCGTCAGGTAGTCCCTTTACCGCGACCACGTAGGTTTCTTCATGGTCGGTCTTATTGGTGACCCGGACTTGGTAGCGGTTGCGGATTTCGCCATCCGACAGCGTCACGAACAGGGGTTGGCGAATTTGCTGCACGCTCTCCTCGAAGGAGGTGCGGGTCGCCAGCTTGTAAATCATGATGCCGCTCATGACCAGGATGAACGCGCCGTACCCGATCGTTCTCAGGCGCAACAGATCCAGCTTCGGCTTTTGCGGATTGTCGCTCTTGGCGTTGATTTCCGAATCGTAACGCACCAAGCCGCGGGGAAACTTCATGGAATCCATGATCGTGTTGCAAGCGTCGATGCACAGGCCGCAGGAGATGCACTTGTATTGCAGGCCGTTGCGGATATCGATGCCCACAGGGCATACCTGTACGCACATCTCGCAGTCAATGCAGTCGCCATAGCCCTGGGCTTGCCGCTCCTCCCGAGTCCGCGCCCCTTGCACAGCCGGGTGACGGCCTTTATCGCTCTCGCCACGCTTGGTTTCGTAAGTAACCACCAGCGTCTCCGGCTCGTACATCACCCCCTGGAAGCGGGCATAAGGGCACATGTAGATACATACCTGCTCCCGCAGCACCCCTGCCGCCAGATAGGTGGACAGCGTCAGGAAGAACACGGCGGTATAGCCAGCCGTCACCATGTGGCCGTTGAAGAACTTGGCCAACAGGTCGGGGGCATATCCGAAATAGAGCACAAACGTCATGGCCGTCCACCAGGAGGCAAGCAGCCAGAGGGCGTGGGTCAAGCCATATTTCCAAATCTTTTCGAAGTTCCAGCCTTGCTTATACAGGCGCATGCGCGCAGGCCGCTCGCCCTGGACCAAGTGCTCAATCCAGATATAGAAATCCGTCCATAGCGTCTGGAAACAGAAATAACCGCAAAAGGCTCGGCCGACCAGTGTCGTGACGAAGAAAAGCGTCACCGCCGCGATGAACAGCAGCATGGAAAGGACGATAATGTCCTGGGGATACAGCGCCAGGTCGAAGATGAAAAAGCGGCGCCCGACCATGTCGAACAGCACCGCCTGATGGGGCGCATCGGAGCGATCCCAGGGCAGCCAAGGCAGGGCAAAATACACCAAATAGGCTATCGCCAGAACTCCCCACTTGAAGGTGCGGAACTTGCCCTTTACCGAGCGGGGGAATATGGGAATATGTTTCTCGTACAGCGATTCCTGGGTTGGTGCTTGGTTTTCCATCTGTTCAGACTCCAGCCTATTGATGTCCGGCTTAATGCCGCCCTATGCATCAGAAAATTCTAATATAGCAGCGGCCGCATTACAAATCCTTGTCGCATCGGCCTTTCGCTTCGTGCCAAGGAATGAAAAAAGGCCCCGGACTTCCGTCTCGGGGCCTGATTAGCGATTAGGCTTATTTAACTGCGCTCACGCGGGCGATCACTTACCGCCGCCCAGTTCGTGCACGTAAACGGCCAGGAGCTTGATCTGCTCGTCGCTCAAACGGCCTTTCCAAGCCGGCATCACGCCCTTGTTCAGGCCGCTGTTGATCACGGCCTTGACGGCAGCCACCCTCTCATCGGCAGTCTTGGCGCCGGGAACGTTTGCCCACAGCCAAATCTTGTCGGTCAGGTTGGCGGAACCAATGGCCTGGTTGCCCTTGCCGTCGGCACCGTGGCAGCCGAAGCAGGCGCCCGCGCCATGGAACAGCTCGTCACCTTGCTGAACCTTGGCAGCATCCATCTGCTCGCCGGAGAGGCTGAGCACGTAGTTGGCCAGGGCGGTGACCTGCGCGTCGGTCAGGCTGGCGTTGCCACCCTTGGCAGGCATGACCCCATGGCGGCCATTGGCAATGGTCTCCTGGATCTTGTCGTAGCTGCCGCCATAGATCCAGTCGTCATCGGTCAGGTTGGGCGCGAAGCCGAACTTGCCCTGGCCGCCACCCTGGTGACAGGCCGCGCAGTTATCCTGGAACAGCACCTTGCCAGCGGACACGACGAAGCCCTTCAGTTCAGGATCGGCATTGATCTTGTCGAAGGGGGTTGCCGCCACCTTGTCGAAGTAAGGTTTCTGCTTAGCCGCGGCTTCGTTCATATCCTGCATCAGCAGGGCGCGGGTGTTCCAGTGGCTAACCTTCTTTTCACCCTTGTCGTTGACGTACTCGATGGTGTTGGCACCCGTCAGAAAGCCCTTGCCAACAGGCCAGGAGGGGTACATAAACCAGTAAATCAAGGCAAAGATAATCGTGGCATAGAAGGTCCACAGCCACCAAGCGGGAAGAGGATTGTTGTATTCCTGCAGATCATCGTCCCAGACGTGTCCAGTGGTGTTCTGGAATTTCGATTCAGTCGCATGACTCATTATTTGGCTCCCTTAACGTCTTGGTTGTCATCCATCAGCGGGATGTCCCGGTAGGATTCAAGGCGCTCCCCACGCTTCTTGCTGCCGTACAGGTAGAACAGTACCAAGCAGAAGCAGGTGAAGAAAATAACCATCGCCACGGGCTTTGTGTTCTCGAAGCTTTTGAACCAATTAAGCCATTCCACGGGACACCTCCTCTATTAGCGATACTTCACGAATTGGTCGTTATCGTACTTCTTGAAGTCGACCATAGTGCCAAGTACCTGCAGATAGGCAACCAGAGCATCCATTTCGGTAATGTTGCTGGCATCGCCGTCGTAGTTGCCGGGGGCACCGCCGAAGCCGTTTTGAGCCTGGTCGACCAGATTCTTCTGGGCATTGCGGATATCCAGCATCTTGGCTACATCTTCGCCGAACTGTTTGACGTTGTTGTCATACTCGGCCTGGTTGGAGGAGTAAGGAACGCCCGTCAGGCGCAGGGCAGCCATGCGGTCACCCACATCGGAGTAGTCCAAAGGGGTCTTTTCCAGGAAGCCGTAGTGGGGCATGACGGACTCCGGCACCATGGACTGGGGGTCCATCAAGTGGGCCACTTGCCATTCGTTGGAGTACTTTTTGCCCACGCGAGCCAGGTCGGGACCGGTACGCTTGGACCCCCACTGGAACGGATGATCGTACTGGGACTCAGCCGCCAGGGAGTAGTGGCCATAGCGCAGCTGCTCGTCGCGGAAGGGACGAATCATTTGGGAATGGCAAAGGAAGCAGCCCTCGCGCACATAAATGTCCCGCCCGCGCAGTTCCAGCGGGGTGTAGGGGCGAACGCCGTCCACTTTCTCAACGGTGTCGTTGATGAAGAACAGCGGAATAATTTCCACCAAACCGCCGATGCTGATGGCCAGCATCATCAGGACCATCATCAGCCCGACGTTTTTTTCTACCGAGTCGTGTTTAAACATGTTTCCCTCTCTGATCTGTTTCAGCAGCCGGGGCACCAGGCCCCGGTTCCGCGTGATTTCCGTCTTGCACGCTTAGGCCGCGGCGGGAGCAGGACCCGCTTCGGCAGCCTTACCTTGACTGATGGTCATCCAGCAGTTGTAGGCCATCACCAGCACGCCGGACACGAACACCAGACCACCCAGAGCACGCATCACGTAGAAGGGATGCATGGCGGCGACGGATTCGGCGAAGGAGTACTGCAGGTTGCCGAAATCGTCGAAGGCGCGCCACATCAGACCCTGCATGATGCCGGAAATCCACATGGCGGTGATGTACAGCAGGATGCCGATAGTCGCCAGCCAGAAGTGCACGGTCACCAGCTTGGTGCTGTACAGCTTGGTGTCCCACAGACGGGGAATCATGTGATACAGAGCGCCGAAGGAGATCATCGCCACCCAACCCAGGGCACCGGAGTGCACGTGGCCGACGGTCCAGTCGGTGTAGTGGGACAGGGCGTTGACGTCCTTCAGGGACATCATCGGGCCTTCGAAGGTGGACATGCCGTAGAAGGACAGGGCCACGATCATGAAGCGCATGATGGGGTCGGTGCGCAGTTTATCCCAAGCACCGGACAGGGTCATGATGCCGTTGATCATACCGCCCCAGGAGGGAAGCAGCAGCATGATGGAGAAAGTGGCACCCATGGTGGAAACCCAGTCAGGCAGGGCAGTCCAGTGCAGATGGTGAGGACCGGCCCACATGTACATGAAGGACAGCGCCCAGAAGTGCACGATGGACAGGCGGTAGGAGTAGATCGGACGACCAGCCTGCTTGGGCACGTAGTAGTACATCATGCCAAGGAAGGCGGCGGTCAGGAAGAAGCCCACGGCGTTGTGACCGTACCACCACTGGATCATGGCGTCCTGAGCGCCGGAGAACAGGGGATAGGACTTCATGGTGGTCAGGCTGACGGGAACAGCCAGGCCGTTACCCAGGTGCAGCAGCGCCACCGCCAGCAGGAACACGATGTAGAACCAGTTGGCCACATAGATGTGCGGCTGCTTGCGCTTCATCACCGTACCCACGAACACCACGATGTAGGCAACCCACACGACGGTGATCAGCAGGTCGATCGGCCATTCCATTTCGGCGTACTCTTTGCCCTGGCTGTAGCCCAGCACGTAGCTGCTGGCCGCCAGAACGATGATCAACTGCCAACCCCAGAAGGTAAAGGAAGCCAGACCGTCAGCGAACAGACGGGCCTGACAGGTGCGCTGAACCACGTAGTAACTGGTGGCAAACAGGGCGCAACCACCGAAACCGAAAATCACGCCGCCGGTGTGAATCGGGCGCAAACGGCCAAAGGTGAACCACGGGTCCATGTTAAGAAAGGGCCAAGCCAACTGGGAGGCAATGAACACACCCATCGCCATCCCGATAACCGCCCAAAACAGGGCCATGATCGAGAATTTTCGAACAATATCATAATTATACTGTTCGATTGTTGCAGTTCCCACTGCTGCCATAATTTCCTCCTTGAAAGATTAAAGCCTTAAGCTTTTCCCCATGTACCGGCCACACCTCGCCACGTCTGAACAGCCTCTCCTTCCCACTTGAGCCCGCCCAGCCCAGCTTAGTGTGTCAAATGACACACGCCGTGCACTTTGGTACAACGGTACTAATTTAATCCGATTCAGGCAAAAAAACCCTGACGCAGGTCAACCAATCTGCTTATTGCGAGAACTGACGGGAGATTGCGGGCGTTTTCCTACCGCCGGACTAGGAGATTCCGCCTTGCCCCCACCCTGCGCCACCGCCGCCAGTTTTTCGATATCTTTAAGCCGGACCAAGCGGCGCTGCATGGAAATCAGCCCTTCCTGCTCGAAGCGGGCAAGGACGCGGCACACCGTCTCCTCCGCCATGCCGAGATAGTTGCCGATATCGCTGCGGGACATGCTGAGATTGAACTCGGTGGGAGAGTAACTGCGTTTGGCGAAACGGGAGGATAGACCAATCAGATAGGTGGCCAAACGCTCGTCGGCATTCTTCTTGCCCAGCAGGAGCATCAGCTCCTGGTTGTAGGCGATTTCCTGGCTCATCACGCGCAGCATCTGGTATTGCAGGGAGGGGACCTGCTGCCCCAACTCCTCCAGACGGTCGAAGGGTATTTCGCACACCGATGTGGTCTCGAGGGCGCGCGCCTCGCAGCTGTAGACGCGGGTATTCACGGCATTCAGGCCGAGAAGCTCGCCCGCGATGTGAAAACCGGTAATTTGCACCCGCCCGTCATCCATCAAAACATAGGTCTTGACCGAACCGCTGCGCAGCGCATAGACGGAATGGAAGGGATGACCGAGACGGTAAAGGTACTCGCCGCGTTTGAAGATGCGGCGGTTCTTGACGATCTTGTCGAGGAGTTCGATGTCCGCCTGGCCAATGCCGGTAGGCAGGCACAGCTGGTAGATGCCGCAATCGGAACAGAGAATCGGGGCATGCAACTGATCGGGCCCGTTCATCGCCGTGCTCCACACCTGATGGAATATATCGCGACTGTTGGCATACGCACCTCCAACCCCATGGTTTCCCTTTTCCGACGCCCTTCCCCCGCCCCCAAGGGCCAAAGATAAGGCGCCACCATGCTAGTTGACCCAAATCAATTTTGCAACCGCATTTTGCGCCGCCGACACCGCCTTTTGCGGCAAGTAACGGGGCATACAGGAAAAATCCCTCAGAGGAAGAAAGCGCGAAGATCGAGCAATGTCGCCACGGCATCGGGGTCGGGGTCGGGACGATCCTGAGGTGGAATCACTCCGAGCAATGGGGCGGGCAAACGGGCGCGCAAGGCCGCGAGATTGTCGTCGAACCGCGCCATGACGGGGTCGATGGCGTTCGCCACCCAACCGGCGAGTCGCAGCCCCCGGGACCTCACGGCCTCCGCCGTCAACAGGGCGTGATTGATACAACCTAGGCGCATCCCCACCACCAGCACCACCGGAAGTCCAAGCCGGCAAACCATCTCGGCGGCGCCTTCGCGGTCGTTGAGGGGAACCAGGAAGCCCCCCACGCCCTCCACCACGACCACATCGGCCAAATCCCCCAGACGCCCGTAGGCCTCCGCCACGCACCCCAGATCAATCACCGCGCCGGCATCGGCGGCCGCCAAGTGAGGGGCGACAGGCGGCAGGAAGCGGTAAGGGTTGACCCACTCCAGGGGAGCCTCCACATTGGCCGCCCGCTGCAGCATCACGACATCCTCCCACATGGCGGCGCCGCCCGGCCCGACCACCGCCCCGGACGCCACGGGCTTCATGCCCACCGCTCTCCGTCCGCTGGCGGCAAAGGCGCGCAGCAGGGCTGCCGCCACCAGGGTCTTGCCCACTCCGGTATCGGTGCCGGCGACGAATACCCCCTTCACGACCGTCCCCGAAAGCGCACCAACTGCTCGCCCTCCGGCAGATTCCGCGCAGGGGCCTGGCCGCGCCAGGCATGGCCGTAGATCACCTCATAGGTGGCGGGAAGCTTCCCCTCGCGACGGAACTGCTCGTAAGCCTCCTCCAGGCGGCGCCATTCCTCCTTGCCGGTCATGCCGCGGCGCCGGCCGGACGTGGCGTTGTGGGCACCGATGGCCTTGAGGTCCAGCATCAGGTCCCGCAACCGGTCATAGGTCAGGGTGAACAACTCCATTTCCATCACCGGCGAAGCAAAGCCGTTGCGTACCAGCGCGTCGCCAATGTCGTGCATGTCGGCGAAGCGGCTGACGTGGGTAAAGCCGTCGAGAGCGCCGAAGGCCTGGCGCAGTTCCTTCAGGGTATCGGGGCCGAAAGTGGTGAAAATCAGGACGCCGTCGTTCCGCAGCACCCGATGCATGCCGGCAAACAACCGATCGAGGTCGTTGCACCACTGCATGGCGAGGTTGGACCAGGCCAGGTCGATGGACGCCGCCGCCAGGGGAAGATTTTCCAGGTCCGCGCACACGTAGGCGTCACGCCTTCCCCCCGGCAGCCAGCGCCTCCACCCCGACCTGGCGCCCCGTGCCGCATGGAGCATGCCCTCGGCGATATCGAGTTCGAGCAGATCGGCCCCGGGAAAGCGTTCCGACAAAAGCCGCCCCCCATACCCCGTCCCAGCACCCGCGTCGAGAATACGGCGGGGCTCCAGACGGATACACGCCAGCCGTTCCGCCAATCGCCGGCAAACCTCGTGCTGCAGCACGGCGGAACGGTCGTAATCGGCCGCCGCGCGGCTGAAGGAGCGGCGTACCAACCCCTTGTCGATGGAAAGCGCGTCAGCCATGGAGAAACTCCCCCGCCAGCCGGGCGAATTCGCCGCGATGGGACAGGAAGGGGGCGTGGGAGGCGCCCGCCACCACCTCCAGGCGCCCCTGGGGAACACCCTGGGACAGCCACCGGGCCGCCGGCAGGGGCGTGAGCATGTCCCGGTCGCCGTGTACCACCAATGCCGGACAACGCAGCGACGCCACATCGTTGCGCAGGTCGCTGTCGCGCAGAATCGCCAGCCCACCCTGCAAAACCGCATCCGCAGGGCGTCCGCGCTCGAATAGGGAGGAGCGCAAGGCGCGGATAACTTCCCGCGCCTCGTCGTCGCCCCGCGCCTGGAGGGAAAGAAAACGCTTCAGGGTCCCTTCGTAGTCACCCGTCAGGCCATCGGCAAAGGCTCGCAGCGTCTGGGACGCCATGCCGTGGGGCCAGTCCTCGCCGCTGACGAAGCGGGGCGTCGAGGCCACCAGCACCAGGCGCTCCACCCCGGCGGGAAAATCAAGGGCCCACCGCAGCGCCACCATGCCGCCCAGGGACCAACCGCACACCTGCACCGGCCCCGGGAAACGGGTCGCCAGGCCGGCGGCGATACTTTCCAGGGTGTAGGGCACCGCCGCTGCGCTGCCGCCGTAACCCGGCAAATCCACGGCATGAACCCGAAAGCCCCGCTCTTCGAGCAAAGGCCGCACGCCGTCCCACACCCCGCCGTGCATGCCCCAGCCGTGGAGCAGCACCAAGTCCTTGCTCGCCGTCATTCCAATTCCTTGAGGGCGTCGAGGAGGCGGTCCACATCCTCCGGGGAATGGGCGGCCGACAGGGAAATTCGCAGCCGCGCCCCGCCCTTGGGCACGGTGGGAGGGCGAATCGCTGGCACCAGGATGCCCCGTTCCAGCAAGCCCTCGCTCACCGCCAGGGTCTCCTCATTGCCGCCGACCAGCAAGGGTTGGATCGGCGTCTCGCTGTCCATCAATTGCCAGCGCCTGGGCCGCCAGGTCCGCAACCGGGCCACCAAGTCCCGCAGGCGCTGCCGCCGCCAATCCTCCCCGGCAATGAGTTTCAGGCTGGCGGACAGGGCGCAGGCCAGTAACGGCGGCATGGCGGTGGTGTAGATATAGCTGCGGGCGTTCTGGATGAGCCCTTCGACGAGCTCCGCCCCGCCGGCGACAAAGGCGCCGAAAACGCCGGCCGCCTTGCCGAGGGTGGCCATGTAGACGATGCGCGGCGAACGGACGTCGAAATGGGACAGGCTGCCGCGCCCCTCCTTTCCCAGGACGCCGAAACCGTGGGCGTCGTCCAGCAGCAGCCAGGCGTCGTGGCGCTCGCACAGGGCCAGCAGCTCGTTCACCGGCGCCACATCGCCGTCCATGCTGAACACCGCGTCGCTGACCACCAGCTTGCGGCCCGAGGTGGTTTCAGCCAAAGCCTTTTCCAAGGCCGCCAGATCGAGGTGGGGATAGCGCCGCACGTGGGCGCGGGACAGGACCATGGCGTCGTTGAGGGAAGCGTGGTTGAGCTTGTCGGCGAAAACCGTGTCGCCCCGCCCCACCAGGGCGGTCACCACGCCCACGTTGGCCATGTAGCCGCCAGAGAACAGCAGGGTACGGGGAAGACCGACGAAAGCGGCCAATTCCTCCTCCAGCCGGTGATGGGGAGCGAAATGCCCGCTCACCAGGTGGGACGCCCCGGCGCCGACGCCGTAACGCCCGGCCCCCTGGCTGGCGGCCTCGACCAGGGCGGGATGGTTGGCCAGCCCCAGGTAATCGTTGCTGCAAAAGGACAGGAAAGGCCGTCCGTCGGCATCCAGATAAACCCCCTGCGGGCTCTCGACCAAACGGCGGCGGCGCAGCAAACCCTGCTGGCGCCGCTGTTCCAGCTCATCGGCAAAATGGGAAAACGGCATAGGCATGCAGCGGGGCGAAGGCGCCCCGCCCGTCAGGTATCAGTGGGCCACGGCCATGGCGCGAATGCCGAGCTTGTCGAAGAGCGCCTGATCCGAATGGGTCTCCACATTGTCGGTGGTGAGCAGCCGGTCGCCGTAGAAAATGGAATTGGCGCCGGCGAGGAAACACAAGGCTTGCAGGCTGTCCGCCATTTCGCTCCGCCCCGCCGACAGGCGCACCAGGCTGGTGGGCATGGTGATGCGGGCGACGGCGATGGTGCGGACGAATTCCAACGGGTCCAGCTCCTCGGCGCCCTTCAGGGGCGTGCCTTCCACCTGGACCAGCATGTTGATGGGCACCGACTCGGGCACCGGGTCCAGGTTGGCCAACTGGGCCACCAGAGCGGCGCGCTGGGCGCGGGTTTCCCCCATGCCGACGATGCCGCCGCTGCACACCTTGATGCCGGCCTTGCGCACCCGATGGAGGGTATCCACCCGCTCTTCGTAGCCATGGGTGGTGATCACCTGGCCGTAGAATTCCTGGGCCGTGTCCAGGTTGTGGTTGTAGTAGTCGAGGCCGGCTTCCTTGAGCTGTTCGGCCTGGTCTTCCTTGAGCATACCGAGGGTGACACAGGTTTCCAGACCCAGGGCCTTCACCGCCCGCACCATCTCCAGCACGGTGCGCAGGTCCCGCTGGTTCGGGCCTCGCCAGGCGGCGCCCATGCAGAAGCGGGTGGCGCCGGATGCCTTGGCCTTCTGGGCCGCCTCCACCACCTCCGCCACCTCCAGCAGGGGCTCTTTTTCCACCGGGGTGTCGTGATGCGCCGACTGGGAGCAATAGCCGCAATCCTCGGAACAGCCGCCGGTCTTGATGGACAGCAGGGTGCTCACCTGGATTTCGTTGGGATCGAAATGCTGGCGATGCACGGTCTGGGCGCGGAACAGCAGGTCGTTGAACGGCAGGGCGAAGAGGGCCTCCACCTCGGCCACGCTCCACACCTTGCGTGAGCCCTCGGTATTGATGTCCATGGCCATGTCATTCATGGCGTTCCACCTCGACGGTAACCTCCGCCCATTCCTCGCGGCGGCTCTTGACGATGTCGTAGATCCCCCAGGGGACGATCAACGCGATGCCGATGGCCCCCACCCACAGCCACATCACCAGGGGCGTGACGTGAAAGAACTCCTGGATGGAACCGGCAAAAATCAGCGCCGTGGGCAGGAAACCGGTATAGGCATAGAAGCGGTAGCCGGCCCAGCGGTTGTAGTACCCCACCCGCTCGTTGGGATGGTGGGCCACCAGGGCGTAGGCGAATATGGAACCGGCGAACCACAGGATGAAGGGGATCACCACCACCGCCATGGTGATGTACTGGTTGGCGAAGAAGGTTCCGGTCAGCAGGTATTTCAGGCCGTTGACGACGGCGCCGAAGGTGACGGAAATAATGCTGCCGAAATTGAAGATCTGGGAAGCGAACCAGCTCCGGCTTCCGCTGATGACGTGCAACTCTTTTTCCATGGCGAGCCCCGAGGATACAATGACGGTATAAAAACGCCGCAATGTTCAGGGATTTGCCCCGTCTTGTCAAATTTCACCCCGTCATTTTTAAACAGCTGCGCAAAATTTGCGCAGCGGCTGCTGTCCCAGGACTGCCTCCTCTGCGGCGCCCCTTCGGGAAGCCATTTGCTGTGTTCGGCCTGCCGGGCGGACCTGCCCAAACACGACGGCCCGGCCTGCCCCACCTGCTCCCTGCCGACGCCCCATGGCGAAACCTGCGGCGCCTGCCTCGCCCACCCGCCCGCCTTTGGGCGCACCCTGGCGGCCTTCGACTATGCCTTTCCCGTGAACGCCCTGCTCCACGCCTTCAAATACGGCGGCCGCCTCGCCATTGCCGAGGCCCTGGCGGACCCCTTGGCGCAACTGGCCAGTCGCCACCCCCTGCCGGACGGCCTGGTGCCCATGCCCCTCCACCCGTCGCGCCTGCGGGAGCGGGGGTTCAACCAGGCCATGGAGCTGGCGCGCCACCTTTCCCGTCGCCTGGGAACAAAGCCCCTGCCCCACCTCTGCCAGCGGCGGTTGAACACCTCCCCCCAGGCGGACCTGCCGTGGAAGGAACGGAAAAAGAACATCCGCGGCGCCTTCTCGTGCCAGGCCGATCTGACGGGCCAACGCCTGGCGGTGGTGGACGACGTGATGACCACCGGCGCCACCGTGGGCGAACTGGCCCGATGCCTGCAGCGGGCCGGGGCGGAGGTGGAAGTCTGGGTGGTCGCCCGCACCCTGGAAAAACCCCATGTTTGACGTCGTCCTCTACCAGCCGGAAATCCCCCCCAACACCGGCAACATCATCCGCCTTTGCGCCAACACCGGCGCCGGCCTGCATCTGGTGAAACCCCTCGGCTTCTCCCTCGACGACAAGCACATGCGTCGGGCGGGATTGGATTATCACGAATACGCCACGGTCACCCTCCACGAGGACTGGGCCGCCTGCCTCGCCACCTTCGCCGGCCGCCGCCTGTTCGCCGCCACCACCAAGGGGGCGACGCGCTACACCGAGGTCCGCTATCAGGCCGGCGATGTCTTCGTCTTCGGCCCGGAAACCCGCGGCCTGCCCGGCGACGTCCTGGAGCAATTCCCCCCTGGACAGCGTATCCGGCTACCGATGCGGCCCGGCAACCGAAGCCTGAACCTGTCCAACTCCGCCGCCGTGGTGGTGTTCGAAGCCTGGCGACAGAACGGCTTCGCCGGCGGCGAATAGGCTCTTTGCAGGCTGGCGGCAGCGGGCGACAATGGCGGCAACGACATCCAAGCGAGGAAACTCATGACCGCCCCCCTGCTGATCGCCCGCAGCGACCGCCCCCTCTGCCTGCTGCCCGCCCTGGCCAACCGCCATGGCCTCATCGCCGGCGCCACCGGCACCGGCAAGACCGTCACCCTGCAAACCCTGGCCGAACAATTCAGCCGCATCGGCGTCCCGGTCTTCCTGGCCGACGTGAAGGGCGACCTGAGCGGCATCGGCCTGCCCGGCGCCGACAAGCCGAAGGTGCAGGAGCGGGCCAGGGCCCTGGGCATCGCCGACTTTTCCCCCGCCGCCTGCCCGGTGACCCTGTGGGACGTGTTCGGCGAACAGGGCCATCCGGTGCGGGCCACCGTTTCCGACATGGGTCCGCTGCTGCTTGGGCGCCTCCTCAACCTCAACGACACCCAGCAGGGCGTTCTCACCCTGGTGTTCAAGATCGCCGACGACCAGGGCCTGCTCCTCCTGGACATGAAGGACCTGCGGGCCATGGTCCAGTACGTGGGGGACAACGCCCGCCAGTTCACCACCGAATACGGCAATCTCTCCACCGCCAGCATCGGCGCCATCCAGCGGGGGCTGGTAGCCCTGGAGGCGGAGGGCGCGGACAAATTCTTCGGCGAGCCGATGCTGGACATCGATGACCTGATGCAAACCGACGGCAACGGCCGAGGCATGGTCAACATCCTCGCCGCCGATCGCCTGATGCAGTCGCCCCGGCTCTACGCCGTGTTCCTGCTGTGGCTGCTGGCCGAGCTGTTCGAACGCCTGCCGGAGGCGGGGGACCTGCCGAAACCGAACCTGGTGTTTTTCTTCGACGAGGCCCACCTGCTGTTCAACGACGCCCCCGCCGCCCTGCTGGAGAAAATCGAGCAAGTGGTGCGGCTGATCCGCTCCAAGGGAGTGGGCGTCTATTTCGTCACCCAGAACCCCCTCGACATTCCCGACACCGTCCTCGGCCAGCTCGGCAACCGGGTGCAGCACGCCCTGCGCGCCTTCACCCCCCGGGACCAGAAAGCGGTGCGGGCGGCGGCGGACACCTTCCGCGCCAACCCCGGCCTGGACGTGGCCGCCGCCATCACCGAGCTGGGGGTGGGCGAGGCCCTGGTGTCCTTCCTCGACGAAGACGGCAAGCCGGAGCCGGTAGAACGCGCCCTCATCGTCCCGCCTCGCAGCCGCATCGGCCCCGCCACGGCGGAAGAGCGCCAGGCCATCCTCGCCGCCTCGCTCCTGCGGGGCCATTACGAGCAGGCCATCGACCGGGAATCCGCCTACGAACGCCTCAAGGCCCGGGCGGGCGAGGCGGCGGCCAGCCCGTCCACCAAGGGAGAACCCGCCCGCGCCCCGGCGCGGCAGCGGGAAACACCCCTGGAAGCCATGGCGAAAAGCGCCGCCCGGGCCATCGGCAGCGAGCTGGGCAGGCAGATACTGCGGGGAGTGCTGGGATCGATCCTGGGGAAGCGACGCTAAGGCTATTCGGCCTTCTGTTCCCGCCCCAGGAGCTCCTCCACCGCCAGGCGGGGAGAAACGCCGTCGAACAGGACCGCGCACACCGCCCGGCTGATGGGCATGTCCACCCCGAGACGCTCGGCGATGCCGAGGACTTCCCTCGCCGTGTGCACCCCTTCGGCCACGTGGCCGAGTTCCCGCAGGATGTCGTCGAGGGTCTTGCCCTTGGCCAATAGCAGGCCCACGGTGCGGTTGCGGGAGAGGTCGCCGGTGCAGGTGAGGATCAGGTCCCCCATGCCGGTGAGCCCCATGAAGGTTTCCATGTGCCCGCCCAGGGCCATGCCGAGGCGGGCCATCTCCGCCAGCCCCCGGGTCACCAGGGCGGCACGGGCGTTGTAGCCAAAGCCCATGCCGTCGGAGATGCCGGCGGCGATGGCCATCACGTTCTTCACCGCGCCGCCGATCTCCACCCCCATCACGTCGCTGCTGGTGTAGATGCGCAGCCGGCCGCCGTGAAGCCGGCGGGCCGTTTCCCGGGCGAAGCCCTCGTCGGCGGAAGCCAGGGTCAGGGCCGTGGGCAGGCCCTGGGCCACTTCCTGGGCGAAACTGGGACCGGACAGCACGCCGCAGGGCACATCCCCCAGCACCTCGGCCACCACCTGGTGGGGCAGGGCGTTGGTGCCGGATTCGAAGCCCTTGTTGGCCCACACCAGTGGGGTGCGGCAGCCGGTGGCGACATAATCCCGCAGCAGGGGACGCAGGCCGGCGGTGGGCACCACCGACAGCACCAGGTCCGCCTCGCAGAGGGCGGCCCTCAGGTCGGAATCGAGACGCAGGGAAGGGGGAAAGGAAAACCCCGGCAGGTAGCGGGGATTGGCGCGCACCGCGTCCATTTCCTCCACCTGGGCGGCACTACGGGCCCACAGGGTGACGTCGTGCCGTCCGGCCTGGGACAAGGCCAGGGCCGTGCCCCAGGCGCCGGCGCCGAGAACGGTCAGCCTCATAGGCCCCACACCTGGGAAAATTTCACATAGCCCATTCGCCCGTCGGCGGCCTTGACCTTGGCCCAACCGGGGGTGGGCTTGGCTTCCATCACCACCTCCAGGGCCACGTCCTTTTCCACCTGGAACACCAGGGGCGCGGTATCGCCGGGGTCCCGGCGCACGTCGGCAAGGGCCGCCGTCACCAGCACGGTACGCTTGTCGCCCAGATCCTTCTTTTCCACCCAGGCCAGGGCGCCGGTCACGTCCCGCACCTTGACCCAGTCGCCGAGGGCCACCACCACTTCCACCGGGTAGGCCTTGGAAACCACGAACAGCTTGCGGGCGCTGGCGGCGGGGGCGTCGTAGAACACCGCCGCGGGGGATTCGATGGAGCGGTAGTCGAGGGCGAACGCCGGCAGGGCGAGCAATGCCGCCGCCATGCCGAGGATCGCCCCCGCGCCGCGCTTCATCTTACTGGGGCTGCTGCCCGGCAGCCTGTTCCTGCTGCGCGTAGAGGGCCTCGAAGTTCACCGGGCTGAGCATCACCGGCGGGAAACCGGCGCGGGACACCACGTCGGAAATCACTTCCCGGGCGTAGGGGAAAATGATATTGGGGCAGGTAATGCCCAGCACCGGGCCCAGGTGCTCCTGGGGCACGTTGCGAATGATGAAGATGCCGGCCTGGGCCGCTTCCACCAGGAACATGGTCTTGTCCTGGAGCTTGGCGGTGACGGTGACGGTGATCACGGTCTCGAAAATGCCTTCGTCCACCTGGCGGCTTTCGTTGTGGAGCTGCACGTCCACGGCCGGCGCCTCGCGCTCGAGGAAAATCTGCGGCGCGTTGGGAATTTCCAGGGAGAGGTCCTTGGTGTAAATCTTCTCGATGGAGAATACCGGCTGCTGCTCTTGTTGCTGTTCGCTCATGCTGTTTGATCCCTGTAGAAAAAAGAAAACCGGCCGGAGCCGGGTGATTCGTCAGCGGCGCTGGCCCAGCCAGCCTCGCAGGCTGGCCGCGTCCATGGCGCCGGCCACCCGGTCCACTTCCGTACCGTCGCGGAACAGGACCAGGGTGGGAATGCTGCGGACGTTGTAGCGCTGCGCCAGGAACTGCTCCTGTTCGGTGTTGACCTTGGCGAAGCGCACCTGCCGCTTCATCTGGGCCGACACCTGGGCGAACACCGGCGCCATCATCTTGCACGGTCCGCACCAGAATGCCCAGAAGTCCACCACCACCGGCAGCTCGTTCTTGCCGATGAAGCGGTCGAAATTGCGCTGGGTCAGGTCCAGGGGGTGGTCGTTGAGCACCGGCGCCCCGCACTTGCCGCACTTGGGGTTCTCTCCCAGGCGCTCGGCGGGAACGCGGTTGATGGCTTCACAGGCGGGGCATACCAGGTGCATGGTCGGCTCGCGGAGTGCTTATTTGGCTAGAAGGGGGTCCAGCTTGCCGTCCACGTCCAGGGCCGACAGGTCGTCGAAGCCGCCGACATGGAAATCATCGATGTAAATCTGCGGCACGGTACGGCGGCCGGTGCGCTCGATCATCTCGGCTTGCTTGCCGGGGTCGAGGTCGATGCGGATCTTGTCGATCTCGGTGACGCCCTTCTTGTTGAGCAGCTTTTCCGCCATGGTGCAGTAGGGGCAGACGGCGGTGCAGTACATGGTAATGTTGGGCATATCAGCGTTTCTCCATCGGCATGTTGGCCTGTTGCCAGGCGACGATCCCACCGGCCAGATTATACACCTGCTCGAAACCGTTCTTGCGCAGCACCTTGCACGCCGACAGGCTGCGCTGGCCGCTGCGGCAGCTGATCACCACCGGCTTGCCCTTGAATTTCTCCAGTTCGTGCAGGCGGGAGGACAGCTGCCCGAGGGGAATGTGCTTGGCGTGGGGAATCTTGCCCTCGGCCACTTCCCGGTCCTCGCGCACGTCCAGCACCACGGCGTCGTGATGGTTGACCAGCTGGGTGGCTTCCAGGGCGCCCACTTCCTTGATGCCGGCCAGCTTGCGGCTGATTCCCGGCCAGATAAGCATGTACAACGCCATCAACGCGACGCCGATGGTCATGAGGTTGTCTTGAATGAATTGCACAGCGACGACTCCTAAAACGAACGGCGGCAAGTTTAACAGGCCGCCGTGACGCTTCCAACCGCAAAGGGCATCAGCAGGAAGAACAGGACGCCCCTTCCTTGACCCCCAGCTTCTTCAGCAGCTTGGCCGGCGGGCAGAAGCCGGTGAAGCCGCTCTGGAACAGGTTCAGACCGACGAAGGCGGTGAACCAGAGGAAATTGGCGTTGACGAAAATCGGGCTGCCTTCCACGCCCAGGCCCAGGGAAAGCAGGACGAAAAAGCCGGCCATGCTGCGGATGATGCGTTCGACGGTCATGAAAAACTCCTTTTTAGTCGAGGGTTGAGAGCTTAAAAGTCGAGAGCGAAAGCGGGAGCCCACTCTCGGCTCTCCGCTCGCAGCTCTCGACTCACGAATATTTCCGATAGTTCGCCGCGTAGTACAGCACCGGGATCACCACCAGGGTCAGCACGGTGGAGACGGAAATACCGAAGATGAGCGAAATCGCCAGGCCGTTGAAAATCGGGTCGTCCAGGATGAACAGGGCGCCGATCATGGCCGCCAGGCCGGTCAACGCGATGGGCTTGGCCCGGGTGCTGGCGGAACGGATCACCGCCTCCTGGAAGTCCATGCCCTCGGCCACCTGCTGGTTGACGAAGTCCACCAGCAGGATGGAGTTGCGCACGATGATGCCGGCGAGGGCGATCATGCCGATCATGGAGGTGGCGGTGAACTGCGACCCCAGGAGGGCGTGGCCGGGCATGACGCCGATGATGGTGAGGGGAATCGGCGCCATGATCACCAGGGGGGTGACGTAGGACTTGAACTGGGCCACCACCAAGAGGTAGATCAGAATCAGTCCCACGGCGTAGGCGATGCCCATGTCGCGGAAGGTTTCGTAGGTCACCTGCCACTCGCCGTCCCACTTCAGGGCGTAGCCGGCGTAAGGGTCGTCGGGCTGGCGGATGAAATAGTCGCCCAGCTTGCCGCCCTGCTTCAGCGCCATGCCCTTAACCGCCGAACGGATGCCGAACATGCCGTAGAGGGGACTGTCCAGCTTGCCCGCCATGTCCCCCAGCACGAACACCACCGGCAGCAGGTCCTTGTGGTAGATGGTCTTCTCCCGCTCCGCCGTGCGCACCTCCACCAGTTCGGAAAGGGGCACCAGGACGCCGTCCTGGGCGCGGACCGTGAGCTTGAGTAGGTCGTCCAGGCTGCTCTGGCGCTCCGGCGACAACTTGAGGCGCACCGGAATCTCGTACTTGGCGGCGCCGTTGTGCACCGGCGTGACGTCCTCCCCGGCCAGGCCCATTTTCATCACTTCCACTACGTCCTTCTGGGCCACGCCCATCAGGGCCGCCTTGTTCTGCAGCACCCGCAGGACGAACTTGTTGGCGTCCTCCTCCACCGTGTCGTCGATGCCGACGATGTCGGGGGTCTTGGCGAAGGCCGCGCGCACCTGCTTGGCCACCGCCATCTGGCCGTCGTAGTCGGGGCCGTAGACCTCGGCGACGATGGGCGACATCACCGGCGGGCCCGGCGGCACTTCCACCACCTTCACCTTGGCGCCGTACTTGGCGGCGATTTTTTCGATGCCCGGCCGGGCGGCGGAGGCGATTTCGTGGCTCTTGCGCTCCCGCTTGTGCTTGTCCACCAAGTTGACCTGGATGTCGCCCGCCTCGCTGCCGGAGCGCAGGTAGTACTGGCGCACCAGGCCGTTGAAGTTGATGGGCGAGGCGGTGCCCACATAGGCCTCGTAGTCGGTGACTTCCGGTACCGTGGCGAGGTACTGGCCGATTTCCCGCATCACCCGCGCCGTCTGCTCGAGGGGCGTGCCCACGGGCATATCCACCACCACCTGGAACTCCGACTTGTTGTCGAAGGGCAGCATCTTGAGGATGACGATCTTGAACAGGGCCAGGGACACGGCAAAAACAATCAGCCCCAAGATCACCTTGAGCAGTTTCTTGCGCTTCGGCGCCCCCTGCTCCCGCTTCAGGTAGGGGGTGAGGACGTCCTTGAAGAAGCCGTGCAGGGTGCTCTCCGCCGCCACCTCGCTGTGGGAGGGCGCATCATGCTTGTGGGACAGCAGCTTGAGGGCCATCCAGGGGGTGATGATGAAGGCGATGGCGAGGGAGATGATCATGCCGAAGCTGGCGTTGATCGGAATCGGGCTCATGTACGGCCCCATCAGGCCGGTGACGAAGGCCATGGGCAGCAGGGCCGCGATCACCGTCAGGGTGGCGAGGATGGTGGGGCCGCCCACTTCGTCCACGGCGCCGGGAATCACCTCCTCCAGGGTCTTGCCGTGGTCGAGTTCGCGCCGGCGGTGGATGTTCTCCACCACCACGATGGCGTCGTCCACCAGGATGCCGATGGAGAAGATAAGGGCGAAGAGGGACACCCGGTTGAGGGTGAACCCCCAGGCCCAGGAAGCGAACAGGGTCGCCGCCAGGGTCAGCAGCACCGCCGCGCCGACGATCAGGGCCTCGCGCTTGCCGAGGGCGAACAGGACCAGCAGCACCACCGACGCGGTGGCGAAGATCAGCTTGTGGATCAGCTTCATCGCCTTGTCGTTGGCCGTTTCGCCGTAGTTGCGGGTGACCGTGACCTGGACCCCGTCGGGAATCACCGTGCCCTTCAGCTGCTCCACCCGCTGCATCACCCGGTCGGCGATGTCCACCGCGTTCTCCCCGGGCTTCTTGGTAATCGCCAGGGTCACCGCCGGGAATTCGCCCTTGCCCTTGATCGCCTTGTCGTGGGCCGAGGGACCGGTACCCAGCCACAGGTAGCGGGCCGGCTGATCCGGACCGTCGAGCACCTGGGCGACGTCGGTCATGAACACCGGCTTGCCGTCCTGCACCCCCACCACCAGCTGCTTCACGTCCTTGGCCGAGGACAGGAAGGTGCCGGTCTCCACCAGCAGCTCCTGGTTGTCCGCCACCAGCTTGCCCGAAGGCTGGGCGGCGTTGGTGAGCTGGAGGGCGTTTTTGATGTCCTGGGCGGAAACATGGTAGGAAGCCATTTTTTCCGGGTCCATCACCACCCGCACCACGCGGTTGGGCCCGCCGATGGTGTATACCTCACGGGTGCCCTTGATGCGCTTGAATTCGATTTCCGCCGCGTGGGATACCTGCTCCAACTCGAAGGCTCCCCGCTGGGGGTCGTCCGTCCAGAGGGTGAGGGTGACGATGGGCACGTCGTCGATACCCACCGGCTTGACGATGGGCTCGCCGACGCCGAGGTTGGGGGAAACCCAGTCGCGGTGGGACTGAATGGTGTCGTAAAGGCGCACCAGGGCCTGGGTACGGTCCTCGCCCACCTTGTACTGGACAGTGAGGATCGCCATTCCCGGCTTGGATACCGAATAGACGTGGTCGATGCCGGAGATCATCGACAGCACCTGCTCCGCCGGGGTCGCCACCAGGGTTTCCACGTCCTTGGCCGACGCTCCGGCGAAGGGAATGAAAACGTTGGCCATGGTGACGTTGATCTGGGGCTCTTCTTCCCGGGGCGTGACGGCGATGGCGAACAATCCCATCAGGGCCGCCACCAGGGCGATCAAGGGAGTGATCTGGGAAGTGAGGAAAGACTTGGCGATGCGGCCGGAAATGCCCATGTCAGCTCCCGGCCGTCACTCGGCTTGCTGCTTGAGGTAGATGGCCGCCTTCACCGGGTCCAGGGCCACCGTCTCGCCGGAATTGATGCCGGCCAGCACCTCCACGTCGCCGTTGATCTGGCTTTCCCCGAGGCGCACCTGGCGCAGGGATACCTTGCCCTTGCCGTCCACCACGTACACTCCGGTCACCTCGCTACGACGCACCACGGCGGCCTGGGGCACGAGGAGCTTCTTCGCCTTGCCGGTGGTGAAATAGGCCCGGGCGAACATGCCGGGATAAACGCCGCGCAGGTCTTCGGGCAAGTTGAGGCGCACCCGCGTGGTGTGGGTGCGGGCATCCGCCACCGGCAGCACCGTCACCGAGGAGGCCTGGACCCACTTATGCTGGGCCGGAAACTCCACCGACGCCCGGGGCGCGTTGCGCACCTCGTCGATTTTGTACTGGGGCACGCTGGCCACGACGCGCAGGTCCTTGGGGTCGAAGCCGGTCATCAGAGGCTTGCCCGGCACCGCCATCTCGCCCACCTCGATCTGGCGGGCCGCCACGACGCCGCTGTAGGGCGCGACGATGGTGGCGTAGCCCTTGGTGGTCGCCGCCACGCCGGCGCCAGCCCCCGCCGCCGCCGCCGCCGCCTGGGCCGCCTTGTACTGGGCGAGAGCGCTGTCCAGGGCCGCCTGGCTGACGAATTTGCGCTCGAACAACTGCCGGTTGCGCTCGTAGTTGGCCTTGGCATTGACCAGGGTCGCCTGGGCCTGGGCAGCCTGGGCCTGGCTGCCGGCATAGGCCTGGGCCACTTCCCGTTCGTCGATGCGGGCGATGACGTCGCCTTTCTTGACGTAATCGCCGACGTCGAACAGCACTTCCACCACCCGCCCGGAAATCTGGGCCGACACGGTGGACTGCTTGACCGCTTCCACGTAGGCCTCGGCGGCATAAGTCTGATCCACGTCCCGGTATTGGACCCTGGCCGTGGCAAAAGGCAGCGCGGCCTGAGCGGCGGCGGCAACGGACATCAGCACGGCCAGCATTATTCCTCGAGTCATCCCGCTAACTCCCGAAAATAAATGTATATTAGGATAACCTAATATACATTCTTGAGCAATACGTTAAGGAATAGGTTCCGGCCACGACGCGGAAGCCATGGCCGGAAAACTATCCGCTTCTGTAACGAGGGGACGGAAACTCGCCGCTTACTTGGCGAAACCGCAGAATACGTCCCGCATCATGCTGATCAGCTTCAGCGTGCGCGGGTCGCCCACACGGTAGTACACTCGGTTCGCGTCCTTGCGGGTGCGCAGCACCCCCTTGTCCCGCAGTATAGCCAAGTGTTGGGAAATATTGCTTTGGGTGGTGCCCACGCTTTCGACGATGTCCTGGACGCTGATTTCCCGATCGCCCAGAACGCAGAGAATCTTGAGGCGCAAGGGGTGGGACATGGCCTTCATGGCCCGCGAGGCCTGCTCGATGTGATCGTCCCGGTCTATCAGTTCCACTTCATCCAAATCCATGTCGTCGCCAGCCATGCTCACCCCTTGAAAAACCGCGCATGTCTATTCTTGCCAAAGACTTATTCTAAGAATTTACAAAAGTCTCGGTGCGCAGCATATTAAAACGTAATAAAATAATACTATAAGCGACTACAGAAACAAGCGTTTGAAAGGTGTACGGGCTTCCCCAGAGGGTGGAAGTGCCGCATAATGTACAACAAATGAACGTCACTCCAGTCCTGTTGATCATCCTGGACGGCTTCGGTTACCGTCCCGACGGCGAAGACAACGCCATTCTGAAGGCCCGCAAACCCAATTGGGATCGCCTTTGGAACACCTACCCCCACACCACCATCCAGACTTCCGAGGCCGCAGTGGGCCTGCCCTCCGGCCAGATGGGCAACTCCGAAGTGGGACACCTCAACATCGGCGCCGGCAGGGTAGTGTATCAGGACCTGACCCGCATCAACCTCGCCATCGAACATGGCGACTTCGAACACAACCTGGCCCTGGTGCGTGCCGTCAATGCCGCCAAGGAAAAAAATTCGGCCCTGCATATTTTCGGTCTTCTGTCCGATGGCGGCGTGCACAGCCTGGATAGTCACATCTACGCCATGATGGCCATGGCCGCCCACGCCGGGCTGAAACGGGTCTACCTCCACGCCTTCCTCGACGGTCGCGACACGCCGCCCAGGTCCGCTGAAACCTATCTCCGCAAGGCCGAAGAAAAATGCGCCGAACTGGGCGCGTGCAAGATTGCCTCCCTCTGCGGCCGCTATTACGTCATGGACCGGGACAAGCGTTGGGACCGGGTAAAACAGGCCTACGACGCCATGACCCTGGGCCAGGCCGAGTTCACCGCCGCCTCCGCCCTCGACGGCCTGCGGCAGGCCTACGAGCGGGGGGAGAACGACGAGTTCGTCAAACCGACCCTGATCGCCGCCCCCGGCGAGGAACCGGTCCGCATCCGCGACGACGACGTGGTGGTGTTCATGAACTTCCGCGCCGACCGGGCCCGGGAAATCACCCGCGCCTTCATCGAGCCCAGCTTCACCGGCTTCACCCGCCAGGCGGCGCCGAAGCTGGCGGACTTCATCACCCTGACCAGCTACAGCGACGACTTCAACGTCCCCACTGCCTTCCCGCCGGAGCGCATCCGCAACGGCTTCGGCGAATACCTGTCCAAGCAGGGCCTGCACCAGCTGCGCATCGCCGAAACCGAGAAGTACGCCCACGTCACCTTCTTCTTCAACGGCGGCGAGGAAACCCCGTTCCAGGGCGAAGACCGCATCCTGGTCCAGTCGCCCCACGTGGCTACCTACGACCTCAAGCCGGAAATGAGCGCCTACGAGGTCACGGACAAGCTGGTGGAAGCCATCAAGAGCCGGAAATACGACGCCATCGTGTGCAACTACGCCAACGGCGACATGGTGGGCCACACCGGCGTAATGGAAGCCGCCGTCAAGGCGGTGGAAGTGCTGGACGAATGCGTGGGACGGGTAGTGGCGGCCATGCGGGAAATCGGCGGCGAAGTGCTGATCACCGCCGACCACGGCAACGCCGAGAAGATGTACGACGAGGCCAGCCACGACGCCCACACCGCCCACACCATGTACCCGGTTCCCTTCCTCTATATCGGCCGTCCCGCCAAGCTCGCCCCGCCGGGCAGCGGCGCCCTGGAGGATGTCGCCCCCACCCTGCTGAAGATGATGGGACTCAAGCAACCGCCGGAAATGACCGGCGAGCCGCTGATCGAATTCGAATAGCCATGAACCGGCTCCTGGGCTACGGTCTGCTGATGCTGCTGGCCGCGCCCTGTCTGGCGGCCACCAGCCCGAAATCCGAACTAAAGGACGTCCGGGAACGCATCGGCGCCCTGAAGAAGGAAATGCAGTCCACCCAGGCCTCCCACAAGGAGGCGGCGGACGCCCTGCGTCAAAGCGAACTGGCCATCAGCAACACCAACCGCAAGCTGCGCGACCTGGACCGCCAGGAAGAGGACATCCAGCAGCGCCTCGACCAACTCCGCCAGCAGTCCGGCAAGACCCGCAGCGCCATCGGCCAGCAAAAAGACATGCTGGCCAGGCTGCTGCGCCAGCAATATACCGGCGGCGGCCAAGAGGATGCCTTCAAAATCCTCCTCAACCAGCAGGACCCCAACCAGGCCCTGCGCAACTTGCGCTACTACGCCTACCTCTACCGCGCCCAGGCCGAACTGCTGACGAAGATGCGCCGCAACCTGGACGCCTTGGAAACGGTCACCGCGTCCACCCAGGCGAAGCAGGACGAACTCGCCCAGGTCAAGGCCGAACAAACCAAACAGAAGCAGGCCCTTCTCGACAGCAAGAAGGAGCGGGCCGCGGTCCTGTCCAAGCTGTCGCAGCAGATCGACAGCCAGCGCAAGGAAATCAGCCGCCTGCAACAGGACGAACAGCGTCTGACTCAGTTGATGGAGCGCCTGGAACGCCAGAGCCGGGCCGCGGTAAAATCCCGCAGGCCCGCCCCCGAGCCCCGTTCCCCCGGCCATTCGGCGCCGGGGGTGAAACTGGCCGAGCCGGATACCAGCGGCAGCGCCTTCCAGCAATACAAGGGGCGCCTCCCCTTCCCGGTGAAAGGCGAGCTGGCGGGCCGCTTCGGCTCGCCACGGGAGGACACGGGCATTCCCTGGAAGGGGCTTTTCATCCGGGCGAAGGAAGGAACGCCGGTGAAGGCGGTGGCGGCGGGAAGAGTGGTGTTCGCCGATTGGATGCGGGGCTTCGGCAACCTCATCATTATCGATCACGGCGCCGGCTTCATGAGCCTCTATGCCAACGCCGAATCCCTTTACAAGCAGGACGGGGAAAACGTGAAAATGGGCGAAAACATCGCTTCCGTCGGGAACAGCGGCGGCATCCCCCAAACGGGGTTATACTTTGAGCTTCGTTACCAGAGCAAACCGGTCAACCCCTCAAGTTGGCTGAGCCGGGGCTAGGAAACGTCTATTTATTCAGGAACTACCGGAGCAAACAGAAACATGGGTGGCAAATTCAAACAGTTTGGTCTCATCGCCTTCGGTGCCGTGATCGGCATCATGCTGAGCCTCAATCTTTCCGCCGTGGCCGACAAGGCGGCGCCCGGCCCCCTGCCGGTGGACGACCTGCGCACCTTCGCCGAGGTGTTCGGCAAGATCAAGAACGACTACGTCGAGCCCATCGACGACAAGAAGCTCATCACCGAGGCCATCAACGGCATGCTCTCGGGCCTCGACCCCCACTCCGCCTACCTGGACGCAGACGCCTTCAAGGAGCTGCGCGTCGGCACCCAGGGCGAGTTCGGCGGCCTCGGCATCGAAGTGGGCATGGAGGACGGCTTCGTCAAGGTAGTCTCCCCCATCGAGGACACTCCCGCCTACCACGCCGGTCTCAAGAGCGGCGACCTGATCATCAAGCTCGACGATACCCCCGTGAAGGGCCTGACCCTCAACGACGCGGTCAAGCGCATGCGCGGCAAACCCGGCACCAACATCACCCTCACCGTCCTGCGCAAGGGCGAGAGCAAGCCCCTGGTGGTCACCCTGACCCGGGCCGTGATCAAGATCCAGAGCGTGAAATCCAAGCTGGTGGAACCCGGCTACGGCTACGTCCGCATCACCCAGTTCCAGGAGCATACCGGCGAGAACCTCGCCACCGCCCTGGAGAACCTCTACAAGGAAAACAAGGCTCCTCTCAAGGGCCTGGTGCTCGACCTGCGCAACGACCCCGGCGGCCTGCTCAACGGCGCCGTGGCGGTGTCCGCCGCCTTCCTCAAGCCTGGCCAACTGGTGGTCTATACCGAAGGCCGCGCCGAGGATTCCCAGATGCGCCTTTCCGCCAGCAAGGAGTACTATCTCCACGGCCCCCGCGACGTGGACTACATCAAGCAGCTGCCCGAAGGCGTGAAAACCGTTCCCCTGGTGGTGCTGGTCAACGGCGGCACCGCCTCCGCCTCGGAAATCGTCTCCGGCGCCCTGCAGGACCACAAGCGGGCCATCGTCATGGGCACCCAGACCTTCGGCAAGGGCTCGGTGCAAACCGTCCTGCCCCTGGGCAACGGCACCGCCATCAAGCTCACCACGGCGCGCTACTTCACCCCCAACGGCCGCTCCATCCAGGCCAAAGGCATCACCCCCGACATCGTGGTGGAAGACGCCACCGTCAACGGCGTGGACGACGGCCCCGGCATCCGCGAAGCCGACCTGGAGCGCCACCTGGGCAACGGCAAGGACGACGGCGCCGACAAGGCGCCCAAGCCCGAGAGCAAGACCGACAAGACCAAGGACAAGCGTAGCAAGGCCGACGGCAAGCCGGAACTGGCCTCCAAGAGCGACTACCAGTTCAACCAGGCCCTCAACCTGCTGAAGGGCCTGCAGATCATGCAGTCGCAAAAATAAACCCTGCCGCTCCGCTGCCACGGCCGCCCTCGGGCGGCCGTTTTCATTCCGCCTTCCGGCGCCCGGCAAATCCAAGTAAGCTAAGGCCATGGACGACAATCAACTGCTGCGCTACAGCCGCCACATCCTCCTGCCCCAGATCGGCATCGAGGGCCAGGAGAAGCTGCTGGCCGCCCACGCTCTGGTCATCGGCGCCGGCGGGCTGGGTTCGCCGGTCTCCCTCTACCTCGCCTCGGCCGGCGTCGGCACCGTGACCGTCTGCGACGACGACAGCGTGGACCTCACCAACCTCCAGCGGCAGATCGCCCACACCACCCATTCCCTGGGTGCCAACAAAGCCCGCTCCGCGGAACGGGCCATGGCCGCCATCAACCCGGAAATCCGCGTCATCGCCCTGCCGCAGCGCCTGGCCGGCGCCGAACTGGAGCACCAGGTCAGCCAGGCCGACATCGTCCTCGATGCCAGCGACAACTTCGCCACCCGCCACGCCGTCAACCGCGCCTGCGTCAAGCAGCGGAAACCCCTGGTGTCCGGCGCGGCGGTGCGCTTCGACGGCCAGGTGACGGTGTTCGACCTGCGCCGCCCCGATAGCCCCTGCTACCACTGCCTGTTCCCGGAGCAGGCGGAGCACGAGGAGGAGCGCTGCGCCACCCTGGGCGTGTTCGCCCCCCTGGTGGGCATCATCGGCTCGGTACAGGCGGCTGAGGCCCTGAAGCTGCTGGCGGGAATCGGGGAAAGCCTGGCCGGACGCCTCCTCCTCCTCGACGGCTTGCGCATGGAATGGCGCGCCATCAAACTCGCCAAGGACCCCGCCTGCCCGGTGTGCGGCAACTAGGGCAAGCGTGAACCGTCCCTAGCAATCCATGACGCGGCGACCGTTCAACCCAGCCGAAATCGCCGCCGAGCTGCTGGCCGGCCTCCCCGCCTCCCAGCGCAGCTCCGCCCTGGCAACCCTGAAAGGGCACGACCCGAAGCTGGCCCAGCAGGTGGAGGAAAGCCTCTTCACCTTCGACAAACTGGCCGCTCTGGACGACCACTCCTGGCAAAGACTGCTGCGGGAAATCCCCCTGGAGGAATGGGCGGCGGCGCTGAACGGCGCTCAGCCGCCGTTGCAGGAAAGGGTTTTAGCCAACCTGTCCCGCCGGCTGGCCGAACAATTGCGGGAAGACATGGCAAGCCGCGACGCGACGACCCAGGCCGTTGACGCCGCCCAGCGGCACATTCTCAAGCTGGCGCGGCACTTGGCCGCCGAAGGAAAAATCGCCCTCGGCGGCGAAGACGAGTGGGTAGAATAGTCAGCCCAGCAAGACCTTGCGCTGGGCTTCCCAGAACTCCAGCGGGTCGCGCTTGAAACCGCTCTTGGCGAACTGGTGCCAGCGGCCGGTGACGAAGCACATCAGGGCGTTGGCCTGGGCCGCCGCGTCCACCCCGGCGGGGATTTCGTTCTGGCTGGCGGCGAAGCGCAGGGCCTGTTTCAGGGTCGCCTCGAGGCGGTCGTGAAGCTGGTTGATGCGGGCCTGGAGACGCTCGTCCTCGTTCACCAGGGCGTCGCCGATCAGGACCCGGCTCATGCCCGGATTCTTCTTGGCGAACCCCAGGAGCAGGGAAAGGATGGCGTCGGCCTGCTGAAGGCCGCTTTTCTCCTCGGCGGTGATCTTGTTGATGAGGCCGAACAGGGTCTGCTCGATGAACTCGATCAGCCCTTCGAACATCTGGGCCTTGCTGGCGAAGTGGCGGTAGAGGGCCGCCTCGGATACTTCCAGCTTCGCCGCCAGGGCGGCGGTGGTGATCTTCTCCCCCTTCGGGTTTTGCAGCATTTCCGCCAGCACTTGCAGGATTTGCAGTTTGCGTTCACCGGGTTTGGCAGCCATGTTTTTCTCTCCTCCTAGCAAAATTTTTTCGTCAATCGGGGCAGTTCCAGCACCGAGCGCACGTTCACGTCCACGTAGGCGGGCCGCTTGAGGGCGGGGGTGACCCATACCGTTTTCATCCCCAGGCGCTTGGCGGTACGCAGGTTGCCCACGGAATCCTCCACCATCACCGCCCGCCGCGGGTTGAGGCGCAGCTTGCGGAACAAGCGAAAATAGCCCTTGGCGTAAGGCTTGGGCCAGTAGCCGGTGTGCTCGACGCTGAACACGCCGTCGAACAGGTCGGCGATGCCCAGGATGTCCAGCACCGCCCGGGTATAGTGGGTGGGCGCGTTGGAGAACACCACCTTGCGCCCGGGCAAGCGCTTCAGGGCCGCCCGCAGTCCTCGCTCCTTCACCACCATCCCCGGCAGGTCGTGGAACTGGTGGGTCTCCCACAGAAAGTGGTCCGGGTCGGTGCCGTGGTGGCGCATCAGGCCGAGCAGGGTGGCGCCGTAGCGGTGCCAGTAGCGCTCCCGCAGTTCGTTCGCCCCCGCTTCGTCCAGGGTGAGGTGGCGCATGAGGTATTGCGTCATGCTCTGGTTGATGTGGGGAAAGATGTGGGGAAAAGCGTTGTGCAGGGTGTTGTCCAGGTCGAACACCCAGGTGCTCCCGCCCCGCCTTTCGCGCATCTCAGGCATTGGCCTTGATCAGGGTGCCCACGCCTTCGTCGGTGAAGATTTCCAGCAGCAGGGCGTGCTCCACCCGGCCGTCGATAATGTGGCTCGACTTGACGCCGTTCTTCACCGCATCCAGGGCGGTGGAAATCTTGGGAATCATGCCGCCGGAGATGGTGCCGTTGTCGATCAGTTCGTCCACCTTCTTGGCCGTCAGGCCGGTGAGCAGCTGGCCGTCCTTGTCCAGCACGCCGGAGGTGTTGGTGAGAAGGATCAGCTTTTCCGCCCGCAGGGTCTCGGCCAGCTTGCCCGCCACCAGGTCGGCGTTGATGTTGTAGGCCTCCCCTTCCTCGCCGACGCCGATGGGCGCCACCACGGGAATGAAATCCTTGGAATCGAGGAGGGCCACCAGGGCCGGGTCGATGCCCACCACCTCGCCCACCTGGCCGATGTCGATGAACTCGTCGGCCTTGTCCTTGCTTTTCACCTTCAGCTTGCGGGCGCGGATGAAGTCGCCGTCCTTGCCGGTCAGGCCCACGGCCTTGCCGCCGTGGTGGTTGATGAGGCTGACGATTTCCTTGTTCACCGAGCCCCCCAGCACCATTTCCACGATGTCCATGGTTTCCCGGTCGGTGACGCGCATGCCCTGGATGAACTCGCCTTCCTTGCCCACCCGCTTCAGCAGGTCGTTGATCTGGGGGCCGCCGCCGTGGACGATCACCGGGTTGAGGCCCACCAGCTTGAGCAGCACCACGTCCTTGGCGAAGCCGTGCTTGAGGTGCTCCTCGGTCATGGCGTTGCCGCCGTACTTGATGACCACGGTCTTGTCCTGGAAGCGGCGGATATAGGGCAGGGCCTCGGACAGAATCTGGGCTTTTTCCTTGGCGGTGGAAGGCGACAGCGGCATGGCGGGTCCTTTTCTTGGTTGCGCGGATTGGCGGCTATTTTAACCGAAGTGAGCACAAACAAAAAAGCCGGCGGCCGCCGGCTTTTTCGCTGCTTCGGCGCTTACTTGATTTCCAGCTTCTTCGACGCCGCCGTGGTTTTCTTCGGCAGGGTCAACTCCAGCACGCCGTTGTCGTACTTGGCCGCCGCCGCGCCCTCGTCGATGTCGGAACCGAGGGTGAAGCTGCGGGCCACCTTGCCGTAGTAGCGCTCGGAGCGGAGCACCTTGTCGCCCTCCTTCTCCTCTTTCTCCTTCTTCACCTCGGCGCTGATGGACACCTGGTTGCCGTCGATGGTGACGTGGATGTCCTCCTTCTTGGCCCCGGGAATCTCGGCGTGGACGGTATAGGCCTTGTCGTTCTCCTTCACGTCCATCTTGATCTGCACCTGGGGCACGCCCTCCATCCGCACCGGGCGGAAAAAGCCGCGGAACAGGTCGTCCAGGGGCTCGATGCCGAAATCGAAGGGGTCATAACGGGTGATGTTAGCCATGATGCTCTCCTTTCAAACCAGGTTGGATGTCAAAGGTCATGTGCCGGGCGGCCAGGCCGCCCCTCTGGTATCAATATAGAGCCGCCCGCCATAACTTCAAGCCCCCGGTCCGTCCCCCTTGTCGGCTCTGGTATCATGCCGCCATGCTTTCCATCACCCACCTCGTCTATCGCGTCGGCGGCAAGCCCTTGCTGACCGACGTCAACCTGCAAATCTTCGCCGGCCAGCGCATCGGCCTGGTGGGCCGCAACGGCTGCGGCAAATCCACCCTGTTCCGCCTCATCCGCGGCGAGCTGAAGCCCGACGGCGGCGACATCGCCCTCCAGGCGGGCAAGACCCTGGCCTTCGTGGAACAGGAAATCCTCAACGCCGAGCGTCCCGCCATCGAGTTCGTCCTCGACGGCGACAGCGAACTGCGCCGACTGGAACAGGAACTGGCCCGGGACGACCACGATGCCGCCTGGTTCGAGGCCCAGCACCGCTACGAGGCCATCGACGGTTACGGCGCCAAGGCCCGGGCGGCCCAGCTCCTGGACGGCCTGGGCTTTTCCACCGCCGAACTGGAACGGCCGGTGTCGAGCTTCTCC
>JBFXHL010000022.1:0-31680 GCA_050177075.1 Sulfuricellaceae bacterium
AGGGTGAGCAGCACCGAACAGTTAAGCGCCTTGGCGGCGCCGATGGCGGTGATGATGACGCCCACCAGCAGGGCGAACTGGCCGCTCTCCCGCCGGCCGATCAGGAAGACGATGCGCAGGGACGCCTGGAACAGCAGGTAGGCCAGCAACAGAGACATCCCCAGGCGATAGAGGGGTTGCAACAGGATGGTGCTCCACTCCGCCTGGCTCTGATAGTGAAGAAAAGGCAGGATGGCGGTGAAGGCGAAAAAGGCCAGGATGTTGTTGATCGCCACCAGGCTCAGGGAACGCTCGGTGACGATGCCGCGGGCGTTCAGCTCCCGCACCACCAGCAGAATCACCGCCGGCGAGGAGGAAATGCCGATGGCGGCGGCAAGCCCGGCGTGCAGGCGGCCCACCCCCAGATAGGTCAAGGCGAGATAAATCAGGGCGAAAGACAGGCCGCTTTCCAGCAGCGCTTGCAAGAGCAGGGTACGGTCCCGGACCACTTGGCGAAAGTGGAGCTGGTAGCCGAGCTGAAACAGGATCAGACCCAGGGCGATGTCCACGAATACACCCGCCTGATCGAGCATTTGCGGCGTCAGGATGCCGCTCGCCCCGGGGCCCATGAGAAAGCCGATGGCGATAAAGCCGGTGATGCGGGGCAGAAACCCCGTTCGCCGCGCCACCTCGCCCCCCACGAGGCCGAGGAGCAGGATGATGCCGAAGAGGATGAAGGGGTTGGCCTCCGGGGGCCATTGGGGAAGAAAACTCAGGTGCATGAAAAGGCTCTGTGAGAAAAAGGCCGCTTATTCCTTGCCGGCCTGGAGAGCGAAACGGATCGTATCCTTACCCTCTTCCTTGGCCCGGTACATCAGGGCGTCGGCGGGGGCCAACAAGTCCTTGGCATTATGGGGCGGCGACGGGAACACCGCCACCCCGATGCTGAAGGTCACGGGCCAGCGGCGCCGTTTCATGGCGGCAAGGAGCGATTCCCGCAACTGCTCGGCGAAGTGCCTCGCCCCCTCGGCGTCCGCGTTGGCCAGCACCAGGGCGAACTCGTCCCCGCCCAGGCGGCCGGCGAAATCCGACGCCCGCATCCGCTTCGCCAATACGCCGCCCACCGTCCTCAGCAAGGCATCCCCCGCCTGGTGGCCGAGGGTGTCGTTGACCTCCTTGAAACGGTCCAGGTCGATCATGATCGCGCACAGCGGGTAACCGAGGCGCTGCGCACGATCGATTTCCGCCGTGCACAACTCCTCGAAGGCCAGCCGATTGTAGAGCCGGGTCAACGTATCCCGCCGCGCCAGGTCCGCTTCCCGGTCCAAGGCCTGGCGCAATTGGGACAGGACGACGGCAGCGACAGCCAGCACCGCCAGCCGCATGGCTTCGTTGAGTGCGGGAATCCACGCCGGGTAACCCGGGGGGAGAAGCATGAATTCCGCCGCCAGCCAGTCCGCCGCGCTCAATACCGCCATGACCAAACCGAGACGGCAGCCGGTGTACCACGCCACCACGCCCACGGGCAGCAGATAGAAGGCATGGAATTCGATATCCCGCCCGGTGAGAATGTGGCCGAATCCGATCAGCACCATTCCCAGGCTGGCGACGAGAAACAGTATCCAGCGGCCGGAGGGAGAGGGGCGCCAGCGGATAAGACGGTGGATTTCGCCCCCCAGGGATTTCATCACGCAACCTCCAGGCCAAACAGTTCCATGGCATTGCGGGTGGTGGCGCTCGCCACCTCGTCCATGCCGGCGCCCCGCGTGGCGGCCAACTCAGCGGCGATGCGCGGCAGGTATTCCGGGCTGTTGCGGGCTCCGGCATCGAGGAAGGCGGGGGGAATGTCCGGGGCGTCGGTTTCCAGGACGATGGACTCCAGGGGCAGCTCGGCCGCCAGGGTTTTCAGCCGGTTGGCCCGGCTGTAGGTGAAGGCGCCGCCGAAGCCCAGCTTGAAGCCGAGCTTGATGAATTCCTCGGCCTGGTGGCGGCTGCCGCTGAAGGCGTGGGCGATGCCTCCCTTCACCCGCACCCGGCGCAGGCCCTTGAGCACCGCGTCCACCGCCCGGCGCGCGTGGAGCAATACGGGCAGGTCATAGTCCCGGGCGATTTTCAATTGTTCGATGAAATAGAATTCCTGGGTCGCCGGGTCCAGGTCGGGGACGTAGAAATCGAGGCCGATCTCCCCCACCGCCACCGGTTTCTCCGCCTCGACGGCCCGACGCAGGGCGTCGAGGTGCTCGGGGCGGTGCTCGCCGATATACATGGGATGCAGGCCCAGGGCCGGCAGGCAGCCGGGGTAGCGGCGGCAGGCGGCCAACACGGGAGCGAAATTGGCCGCCGAAATGGCGGGCACCACCATGACGCCCACTCCCTCCGCCCGCGCCCGCTCGTAAACGGCATCCCGGTCGCCGTCGAACTCGGCGGCGTCGAGGTGGCAATGGGTGTCGATCAGCATGTTCAGCCCTGGACCAGGGTCCACAGGCCGATGGCGATGAACAGCCCGCCCGCGAGCCATTTCATCACGGCGGGGTCGAGCCACCGCGCCAACATTGCCCCGGCCAGAACGCCGATGGCGGAGGCGGTCACCAGGGCCAGGGAGGCCCCCAGGAACACCAGCCACCGGCTGTGGCCCTCGGCGGCGAACAGCAGGGTGGCGAGCTGGGTCTTGTCGGCCATTTCGGCCAGGAAAACGGTGCCGAACACCGTGACGAACAATTTCCATTCCATGGGCTTGCTTCCCGCCTCGGACAAAACCTGATTATGCCATCCCGTGGCGGAGGGCCCGCCGCTTGCGCAGCCATTTCTCGCCGCCGATCACGGCGTAGATCACGGCCCCCACCAGCAGGATGCGCAGCCAGGCCCAACCGTCGATGGGGGCGGTGCGGAACCAGTCGTTCATCGCCGGCAGGTAGGTGAACAGCAACTGCAGCGCCGTCATGGCCGCCACGCCCCCTACCACCCAGCGATTGGAGAACACTCCGAGGGTGAACATGGATTCGGTCATGGAGCGGCAGTTGAAGAGGTAGAACAGCTCCCCCATCACGAACACGTTGGCCGCCACGGTCCGGGCATAGGCCACCTCCCGCCCCTGTTCCAGCTCCCACAGGAACAGGCCGAAGGCCCCGGCCAGGAGCAGGGCGCTGACGATGACGATGCGCCCCATCAGGGCCGGGGTCAGGATGGGCGTTCCCGGGTCCCGGGGCGGGCGGCCCATGATGCCCTTCTCGATGGGCTCGAAGGCCAGCATCAGGCCCAGCAGCACGGCGGTGGTCATGTTGATCCACAGTATCTGCACCGGCAGGATGGGCAGGGCCGCCCCGGCGACGATGGCGGCGGTGATCACCAGGCCCTCGCCGAAGTTGGTGGGCAGGGTCCAGACGATGAACTTGGTGAGGTTGTCGAACACCCCGCGCCCTTCCTCCACCGCCGCCTCGATGGAGGCGAAGTTGTCGTCGGTGAGCACCATGTCGGCGGCCTCCTTGGCCACCTCGGTGCCGGTGATGCCCATGGCCACGCCGATGTCGGCCTGCTTCAGGGCCGGGGCGTCGTTGACCCCGTCCCCGGTCATGGCCACCACCTGGCCCGTGGCTTGGAGAGCCCGCACCAGCCTCAGCTTCTGCTCCGGCTCCACCCGGGCGAAAACATGGGTGGTCCGAACCGCGTCGACCAGGGCCTCATCGTCGATCTGCGCCAAGTCCCGCCCGGTGAGGACGCGGATTGGATCGCCCCCGGCGAGACCGATCTTGTCGGCGATGGCGGCGGCGGTGACGCCATGGTCGCCGGTGATCATCTTCACCGCAATGCCGGCCCGGCGACAGGTCTTCACCGCCCGTACCGCCTCGGGCCGGGGAGGGTCGATCATTCCCTGCAAGCCCAGGAAAACCAGGCCGTCCTTCACATCGCCGTGCCCCACCTCTTCCTGGCCGGCCGCCACCCGTCCCCGGGCCAGGGCCAGCACCCGCAGCCCCTGGCCCGCCATGTCGGCGGCGGCCTGCTCCACCGCCTCACGGTCCAGCGCGGCTTCGCGGCCCTCGCGGTCCAGGGCCAGAGTGCAACGCTCCAGCACCTTTTCCACCGCCCCCTTGAGGTAAACCGTCCCGTCCTCGTGGAGGGTGGCCATGTACTGGTAACGGGATTCGAAGGGAATGGCGTCGCGGCGAGGATAGTCGGCGCTGGCCTGTTCCGGCTCGAAACCGGCTTTCATCGCCGCCACGGTCAACGCGCCCTCGGTGGGGTCGCCGCTGACGCTCCAGGCGCCGTTCTTATGTTCCAGGGCGGAATCGTTGCACAGCAGGCCCGCCAGCAGGCATTCCCTCACCGCGGCGGAGAGTTCCGCCTCCCTGCCGTCGCGGCTGAAACGGCCATGGGGCGAATAGCCCGTGCCGCTGACCGTGAAGGTCTCGCCCCCCGCCAGCAGCACCTGCACCGTCATCTGGTTCTGGGTCAGGGTGCCGGTCTTGTCGGAGCAGATGACGGTGGTGCTGCCCAGGGTCTCCACCGCCGGCAGCTTGCGGATGATGGCCCGCCGTTTCGCCATGCGGGAAACGCCGATGGCCAGGGTCACCGTCACCGCCGCCGGCAAGCCCTCGGGAATCGCCCCCACCGCCAGGGCCACCGCCGCCATGAACATATCGAAGGCCGTTTCCCCCCGCCACAGGCCGATGGCGAAGGTGAACACCGCCAGGGCCAGGATGGCGTAGAGCAGGATCTTGCTGAACCATTCGATCTTGCGTGTCAGGGGCGTGGACAGCACGTCCGCCTCTTCCATCAGGCGGGAGATGCGCCCCGTTTCCGTCCCGTCGCCGATGGCCACCACCACGCCTGTCCCCTGGCCGCCCGTCACCAAGGTGCCGGCGTAGGCCATGGCGGTCCGGTCGGCGAGGAGGGTGTCCTCGGGCAAGTGCGCCGCGTGCTTGGTCACCGGCAGGGATTCACCGGTAAACGCCGACTCGTCCACGTTCAACTCCCGGCTTTGCAGCAGCCGCAGGTCCGCCGGCACCTTGTCGCCCGCCGCCAGCAGCACCACGTCGCCGGGCACCAGCTCCTCCGACGGCACGCTGGCCTTGCGCCCGCCGCGCACCACCAGGGCGGAGGTGGATACGATCTTCGCCAAGGCGGCGATGGCGCTTTCCGCCTTGCTCTCCTGAATGAAGCCGACGACGGCGTTGACCAGGGTCACGCCGAAGATGACGCTGGCGTCCACCCACTCCCGCAGGGCAGCGGTGATGATGGCGGAGGCCAGCAGGATGTAAATCAGCGGCTGGTGGAACTGGAGCAGGAAACGCAGCAGGGGGCTGCGCCCCTTCTTCGGCGACAGGCGGTTGGGGCCGAAACGCGCTTGCCGCCTTGTCACCTCTTCAGCGCTGAGACCATGGGCGGCGTCGCTTTCCAGCACGGACACGGCCTCGGCGGCGGACAGGTGATGCCAGGGTTTCTGGGGCATGGAATCCATGTTTTTATCCTTGTCGGGGTTGGCCCGTCGGGCTTGTCGTCATCCACAGTATAGAGGCCGCGTCGGCGCCAAGGTTCCCCCTTCGGCCCGTCGCGCCCCACGCCGTTTATAATGAAGGCTCCATCGGCAGCAGGATACCGTCCATGAATTCATCCAGCATTCTCATTACCGGCTGTTCCAGCGGCATCGGCCTGTGCCTGGCCCAGGGACTCGCCGCCCGGGGTTACCGGGTATTCGCCACGGCCCGCAGGCAGGAGGACGTGGACACCCTGCTGGCCCACGGCCTGGAAGCCCTGCGCCTGGACCTGGCGGACTCCGCCTCCATCCGCGCCGCCGTGGAGGAAGTGCTGAAGCGCACCGACGGCAAGCTCTACGCCCTGATCAACAACGGCGCCTACGGCCAGCCCGGAGCGGTGGAGGATCTGAGTCGGGCGGTGCTGCGGGAGCAGTTCGAGACCAATCTCTTCGGCACCCACGAACTCACCACCCTGGTGCTGCCCTTCATGCGCCGGCAGGGGCGGGGGCGGATCATCCAGATCAGCTCCCTCCTCGGCTACGTGGCCCTCCCTTTCCGGGGCGCCTACAATTCCAGCAAGTTCGCCCTCGAGGGCCTGAGCGACACCCTGCGCCTGGAACTCCACGGCAGCGGCATCCACCTCAGCCTGGTGGAACCGGGACCAATCACCAGCCGTTTTCGCGCCAACGCCTTCGCCATGTACCAGAAGCACATCGACGTAGCGTGCAGCTTCCATCGGGACACCTATCGGGCCATGGAGCGCCGCCTCACCAAGCCAGGGCCCGCCGCTCCCTTCACCCTGCCGCCGGAGGCCGTGCTGGACAAGGTGGTCCATGCCCTGGAGAGCCATCGCCCGCGCATCCGCTACCCGGTCACTTTCCCCGCCCATCTCTTCGCCGCCCTGCGCCGACTGCTGCCCGCCCGGGCCCTGGACTGGGTGCTGCGCCGGGTGTCGCGCGGCGAAAACAAATAAGCTACGATAGAAGCCAAGGAGGAAACACCATGAAAAAAGAACGCAAGCTCCCCCGTCGCCATCTGATCTATTACCTGCGCGTTTTCGACCGCCAGAGCGGGGAGCAAGTGGGCAACCTGGTGGACATCACCACCGAGGGGATCATGCTGGTGAGCGAAAAGCCTCTCCAGCCCCACAAGACCTACCACCTGCGCATGGACCTGCCGACGGAAGTGTGCGGGAAAAGCCAGCTGGAATTCGACGCCGTCTGCATGTGGAGCAACAACGACATCAATCCCCTGTTCTACGACAACGGCTTCATGCTGCCCGACGTGAACAGCCAGGAAGCCCTGTGCATCGAGGACCTGATCACGGTCTACGGCTTCCGCGACTGAACGCCGTCCTCAACCAGGCTTGCGGCCGAAGCTGACCCGCTCGATTCCCGCCAGGTCCGTCGCCGAGCCCACCTCCGTGAAACCGCTGGCGGCCAGCATTTCCCGGCAGCGGGGAGTCTGGTCCCAGCCGTGCTCGAACAGCAGCCACCCTCCCGCCTCCAGATGTTCCGGCGCCGCCGCGACGATGCGGCGGATGTCGTCCAGGCCGTCGGGGCCGGAGGCCAGGGCCGAGGAGGGCTCGAAGCGCAGGTCCCCCTGCCGTAAATGGGGGTCGTCCGCCGCGATGTAGGGCGGGTTGGAAACGATCAGGCGGAAAGATTCCCCTTCCAGGCCGGAAAACCAGTCCCCCTGCTTTAGCACCACGTTCGCCGCGCCGAGCCGGCGCCCGTTCTCCGCCGCCACCTCCAGGGCCGACGCGGAGGCATCCACCCCCACCACTTGGGCGCAGGGCCGCAGCTTCGCCACGGTCACCGCCACCGCCCCGCTGCCGGTGCCCAGGTCCAACACCCGGACGGCGTCGTTTTGCGGAATGCGCGCCAGGGCCAGTTCCACCAGCAGCTCCGTCTCCGGGCGGGGAATCAGCACCGCTGGGGTGACGCGAAAATCCAGGCCGTAGAACTCCCGCTCGCCGAGAATGTAGGCCACCGGCTCCCCACCAAGGCGGCGTTCCAGCAATTCGCGACAATGCTGTTCCTGGTCCGGGGAAAGTTCGTCGGTATCGTGGGCCAGCAGCCAGGAACGGGGCTGGTCGAGGGCATGACCGAGGAGGGCTTGGGCTTCGATGCGGGCCGCGCGGGAATCCAGCGTCAACGCGGCGGAAAGCTCCTGGGTGCCTTGGAGGATAAGCGTGGCGATGGTGGTCATACGCTCATCCCCTTGGCGCGCGGCGCCACTGCTCAATCCCCCAGCGCCGCCAACTGCTCCGCCTGATGCTCCGCCGACAGGGCGCCGATCAGGTCTTCCAGGTCGCCTTCCATGACGGCGTCGAGCTTGTACAGGGTGAGGTTGATGCGGTGGTCGGTGACCCGCCCCTGGGGGAAGTTGTAGGTGCGGATGCGTTCGCTCCGGTCGCCGCTGCCGATGAGGGATTTGCGCTCGGCGGCGATCTTGGCGTTCTGCTCCCGCGCCTGGATGTCCTTGATGCGGGCCGCCAGCACCGACAGGGCGCTGGCCTTGTTTTTGTGCTGGGAGCGGTCGTCCTGGCACTCCACCACGATGCCGGTGGGCAGGTGGGTGATGCGCACCGCCGAGTCGGTCTTGTTGATGTGCTGGCCGCCGGCGCCGGAAGCGCGGAAGGTATCGATCTTGAGGTCGGCGGGATTGAGGTCCACGTCCCCCACCTCGTCCGCCTCGGGCATGATGGCCACGGTGCAGGCGGAGGTATGGATGCGGCCCTGGGTCTCCGTTTCCGGCACCCGCTGCACCCGGTGACCGCCGGATTCGAACTTGAGCTTGGAATAGGCGCCCTGGCCGACGATCTTGGCGATGATTTCCTTGTAGCCCCCTAGTTCCGACGGGCTTTCGGACATCACTTCCACCTTCCAGCGCTGCCGCTCGGCGTAGCGCGAATACATGCGGAACAAGTCGCCGGCGAAGAGGGCCGACTCGTCGCCGCCGGTGCCGGCGCGGATTTCCAGGAAGACGTTGCGCTCGTCGTTGGGGTCCTTGGGCAGCAGGGCCTTCTGCAAGTCGGCTTCGAGCTCTTCCAGACGCTTCTTGCCGTCCTCGATTTCGCTCTGGGCCAGCTCCTTCATTTCCGGGTCGGCCAGCATCTCCTGGGCGGCGGCGATATCCGCCTCGCACTTGCGGTAGGCGTGGTAAAGCTCCACCACCGGCGTCACTTCGGCGTGCTCCCGGCTCAGCTTGCGATAGGCGTCCATGTCCGCGGTGGCGGTTTCGGCGCTCAACAGGGCGTTGAGCTCATCCAGGCGCGCGCTCAGGTGAGCCAGCTTGGTCTGCAGGGAAGCTTTCATCAATGGACGTTGTACAGGCGCTTGAGCCAGGCTTCCAGTTCAGCCCGCTCCTCCCCGCTGAGGTGATTGAGGGCGTGGCTGGGAATATGGAGGAATTTATTGGCCAGGGCGCGGCTCATTTTCTCCACCACCTGGCGGGGGTCCTCGCCCTTGGCCAGGAGCCGCTGGGCCCGCTCCAGCTCGTGGCGACGGTGGCGCTCGGCGTGGTCGTGGATGGCGCGGATGGTGGGAACGGCGGCGCGGATTTCGAGCCAGTGCATGAAGTCCGCCACCCGGTTCTCGATGATGGCCTCGGCCTCGGCGGCGGCGGCCTGACGGCTGCCGACCCCTTCCTGCACCACCTGGGCCAGGTCGTCCACGGTGTAGAGGAAAACGTCGTCCAGCTCCCCCACCTCCTGCTCGATGTCCCGAGGCACCGCCAGGTCCACCATGAAGATGGGGCTGTGCTTGCGGGCCTTCACCACCCGCTCCATCAGGCCCTTGCCGACGATGGGCAGAGGGCTGGCGGTGGAGGTGACGACGATGTCGTGGGCCGCCAGGTGGTCCGGCAGCTCGTTGAGGGTGATGGCGTGGCCGCGATAGCGGTGGGCCAGCATGTTGGCCCGCTCCAGGGTGCGGTTGGCGACGGTGATGGCCTTGGGATGCTGGGCGGCGAAATGGCTGGCGCAGAGCTCGATCATCTCCCCGGCGCCGATGAACAGCACCCGCTGCTCGGCGATGGAGGGGAAGATGCGTTCCGCCAGGCGCACCGCGGCGGCGGCCATGGACACGGAACTGGCGCCGATCTCGGTGGTGGTGCGCACTTCCTTCGCCACCGAGAAAGTGCGCTGGAACAGCTTGTACAGCAGGGTGCCGAGGGTCCCGGCCTCTTCGGCGGTCTTCACCGCCTGCTTCATCTGGCCGAGAATCTGGGCCTCCCCCAGGACCATGGAATCCAGCCCGCTGGCGACGCGGAAGGCATGCTTCACCGCCTCTTCCTGGGGCAGGGTGTACAGATAGGGCTGGATATCGGGGATGGGCAGCTGGTGGTACTCCGCCAGCCATTCCAGGGCATCCTCCGGCTCCCGGGTGTTGCAGTATATCTCCGTGCGGTTGCAGGTGGAGAGGATCGCCGCCTCCTTCACCTGCCGCCGCCCCACCAGGTCCTGCAGGGCTTGGCTCAGGTTCTCGACGTGAAACGCCACCTTCTCCCGGATGGACACGGGAGCCGTCTGGTGGTTGAGGCCGAAGGCGAACAGCTGCATGGAGAAATTGTGCATATCAATCAAAAAGCTAGCAACATTCCGCAGGGGACTGCGGTGGGGGCCAATTCTACCACGAAGCCGGGCTATCTCCCTAACGGGGAAGGCTTTTAGCCTAAATTCATTGCTCTAGGCTGGCAAATCATGGAAACTTAAGCCTTGATCTTCAGCAAGGGCAGGCCTTCATGATCGTCCGCGTCGGCGAGACCTACGGCAAACGGAAAGACAACGACGGTTTCGTGCTGTACACCGTCCTGCGAGTGGCGGGAGAAACCATCACCCTGCAGAACCTGGACCACCCGGAGCACGCCTTCGACACCACCGCCGCCAAGCTGGCCCGGGGGGGCTACGAACTGGTGAGCCAGGCGCCCTACATTCCGCCGACCCCCGCCAAGAAGCGCGCCCTGCGCCGCCACCCCAGCCGCTGCCCCCACACCGTGGACTTCATCGAAGGCCGCGCCGACTGCGAAAAACCCGCGCTCCGCCCGGGAGACCCCCACCACTGACGCGGGCCCGGCGTGGATTTCTCTCCTCTCCCCAAGAAGATCGGGAAGTACCGCATCCAGCGCGAACTGGGGCGGGGAGCCAGTTGCGTGGTGTATCTGGGCTCCGATCCCTTCACCCGCCGCAACGTCGCCATCAAGGCCACCCCGCCCGGCTCCCTGCTCGACCCGGTGGCCGGCGGACGCTTCCGTAAGCTGTTCCTGAAGGAAGCCGGCCTCGCCGGCACCCTGTCCCATCCCCACATCGTCAAGCTGTACGACGCGGTGATCGAGGACGACATCGGCTACCTGGTGATGGAATACGTCCCCGGCGGCACCCTCAAGCAGTTTTGCCACGTGGTCAACCTGCTGCCGGCGGAGCGGGTGGTGGAAATCGCCTTCAAGTGCGCCCAGGCCCTGGCCTTCGCCAACCGACACGGCATCATCCACCGGGACATCAAACCGGCCAACATCATGCTCCACGGCGACCTGGACATCAAAATCGCCGATTTCGGCGCGGCCCGCCTCTCCCGCGCCGACCAGACCCAGGTGATGGGGCAGATGGGCACCCCCGCTTACATGTCGCCGGAGCAGGTGACGGAATCGGAGCAGACCTTCCTCACCGACATGTACTCCCTCGGCGTGGTGATGTACGAATTGCTCACCGGCCGCCAGCCCTTCGTCGCCGAAAGCGAGGTGGCCCTCGCTTATAAGATTCTTCACGAGGAACCGACGCCGGTGCGGGTGCTGCGCTCGAACATCCCGGCGCGTCTGGAGGAAATCGTCGCCCGCGCCATGAGCAAGGATCCCGCCGACCGCTACCCGGACTGGGAGGCGTTCGCCGCCGACCTGATGGCGGTCTACCGCCACCTGCGGCTGCCCGCGACCCCCATCAGCGACACGGAAAAATTCGATCTGCTGAAGGGCTTGTCCTTCTTCGCCGACTTCAGCGACGTGGAACTATGGGAGGTGCTGCGGCTCAGCAGCTGGCGGGAATTCCCCGCCGGTACCCTGCTGCAGAAGGAGGGCAACATCGGCAACGCGGTGTTCCTGCTGGCCTCCGGCTCCGCCCGCGTCTCCAAGAAGGGAAAGCTGCTGGGGAAACTGGGCCGGGGGGACTGTTTCGGCGAAATGTCCTATATCGATCAGAGCTTGGCGCGCCCTTTCACCATCGCCGCCGAGGAAACGGTCATGCTGATCAAGGTCAAGGCATTCTCGCTCCAGCAAGCCTCCGAGAACTGTCAGCTGGCCTTCAACAAGGCCTTCCTGAAAATCCTGGTCCGCCGTCTGGCCGACGCCGAGGACAAGCTCGCCAACATGCTGCTGGACATCACCATCTGAGCCTTTTTGGCAGGGCCGCAAAGCGCCTGCTATAGTGGACTGGACGGGGGAAACACATTCCTGCAACACGTCCGGGCCACACTAAATCTAATCAGCCAGCCCACCAGCCAAGGAGATTCCATGACCGATATCGTTTCGCTGCTCGGCAATGAAGCCGACAACCTGCTCAGCCATCAGTGCAAGGGCATACCCAAGGACATGCTGCACCTTCCCGGCGCCGACTACGTGGACCGGGTGGTGGCGCCCAAGGACGTCAAGCCCGGCGTCATGCGTTCCCTCCAGAGCCTGTTCGGCACAGGCCGCCTGGCCGACACCGGCTACCTGTCCATCCTGCCGGTGGACCAGGGCATCGAGCACTCCGGCGGCGCTTCCTTCGCCCCCAACCCGATTTATTTCGACCCGGAGAACATCGTCAAGCTCGCCATCGAAGGAGGATGCAACGCCGTGGCCTCGACCCTCGGGGTGCTGGGATCGGTATCGCGCAAGTACGCCCACAAGATTCCCTTCATCCTCAAGATCAACCACAACGAGATGCTCACCTACCCGGAGATGCATGACCAGACCCTCTTCGCCAGCGTCAAGCAGGCTTTCGACATGGGAGCGGTGGCCATCGGCGCGACGGTGTACTACGGCTCGCCCGAATGCCGGCGGCAGATCATCGAGATCTCCAATGCCTTCGCCCACGCCCACGAGCTGGGCATGGCCACGGTGCTGTGGGCCTACCTGCGCAACCCCGGCTTCAAGAAGGACGGGGTGGACTACCACACCAGCGCCGACCTCACCGGCCAGGCCAACCACCTGGCGGCCACCATCGAGGCCGACATCGTCAAGCAGAAGCAGGCGGAGAACAACGGCGGCTACACCGCCGTCAAGTTCGGCAAGACCCATCCCAAGGTCTATAGCGAGCTGACCAGCGACCACCCCATCGACCTGGTGCGCTACCAGGTGGCCAACTGCTACATGGGCCGGGCGGGGCTAATCAACTCCGGCGGCGCCTCGGGGGACAACGACCTGGGCCAGGCGGTGCGCACCGCGGTGATCAACAAGCGGGCAGGGGGCATGGGCCTCATTTCCGGCCGCAAGGCCTTCCAGAAGCCGATGAAGGACGGCGTCGCCCTGCTCAACGCCATCCAGGACGTCTATCTGTCCAAGGACGTGACCATCGCCTGACGGCGAAAGGGAGAAAACAAAACGGGGCCAGATGGCCCCGTTCTTGTTTCCGCCGCATGCAGCGTTATTCGTCCTCGTCCTTCGGCGGCTTGCCGTCGTAGACCAGGTTGCGGCGGCGGTCCAGGTAGGCGTCGCGCACGAAGCTGTAAGGATCGAGAGCGCCTTCCTGCACCACGTCCTCGGCGCCCAACAGCACGGAGCGCTTGTGGATGGCGCGCAACACGACGGCGGTATTGCGGTCGGCCATGTCGTCCTGCTGGTATACCGGGTCTACGCGGTAGTCCACCACCAGGCCGACGGTATCGCGCAGGTTGCTGGGACCGAGCAGCGGCAGCACCAGGTAGGGGCCGTTGCCCACGCCCCAGCGCCCCAGGGTCTGACCGAAGTCCTCGTTGTGCTTGGGCAGGTCCATGGGGGTGGCCACGTCGATCAGGCCCAGGATGCCGACGGAGGTATTCCACACCAGGCGGCTGAAATCGGAGGCGGCCTGACCGAACTTGAACTGGAGCAAGTCGTTGAGCAGCACCACCACGTCGTCCAAGTTGGAGAAGAAGTTGCCGACGCCGGTACGGACAGGCTGGGGCAGGACGGCCTTATAGCCCTTGGCCACCGGTTTCATGATTCCCCGGTCCACGGCGTCGTTGAACTGGTAAATGCCGCGGTTGAGCGGCTCCAGGGGATCGCGCGGATCGCCGTTGGTCGCGCAGCCGCCGAGCAAGAGGGCGCCAAGCGCCAGAGTCACCGTGAATTTCCTCTTAAGGGAACCCATAATCAGCTGTTTTCCAAGTTTATTTTGTTCTTACCTAGAGGCGCGAGGCCCTCCCCAGGAGGCCAATCATACTGCAATTCGAGGGGGACGACCATAAGCATTCCCCCTAACCGGCCAATCTTTGTTTCCGGCTAATCGCGGAAGTTGCCAAATTGCAACGGAAAGTCGTCGATGGTCTTGCGCACCAGGGCGATGGTTTCCTGCAGCACGTCCCGCTTGGCGCCGGACACGCGCACCGCGTCGCCCTGGATGCTGGCCTGGACCTTGAGCTTGCTGTCCTTGATGAGCTTGACCAGCTTCTTCGCCAAGTCCTGGTCGATGCCCACCTTGATCTTCAGCTCCTGCTTCACCTTGTTGCCGGACACCTTCTGCACGCCGCCCGCTTCCAGCCGCTTGGAACTGTCCTTCTCCTTCTTCTCCATGGCGGGGAAGAGCAGGTCCTTGATCTGGTCGAGCTGGAAATCGGAGTCGCCGTGGAGGGTGATGAGCTTGTCCTTCTCGTTCAGCTCCACCTTGGCGCTGGTGCCCTTGAAGTCGTAACGGTTGTCGATGGCGCGGCCCGCCACGTCGATGGCGTTCTTCAGCGCCACCATATCCGCTTCGGAGGTGATGTCGAAGGACGGCATGACGTTCTCCTATTCGAAATGGCAGACGTAATCCAGCATTTCCACCGTCTCGATGTCGAAGCTGGAATTGCCGGGCACGGCGAACTTGTCGCCCGCCTGGTAGGTTTTCCACTCGTCCTCGCCTTTGAGGCGCACCTTGCACACCCCGGCGTTGATTTCCATCACCTCCGGCGAGGCGGTGTTGAAGGTGAGGGCGCTGGGGAAAATCACGCCGACGGTGGCGCGGGTGCCGTTGGGCATCAGCACGGTGTGGCTGACGCACTTGCCGTCGAAGTAGACGTTGGCTTTTTTCTTCACGCTGACGTTGTCGAACTGGGCCATGGCTGGGCTCCTTAGCGATTGTTGAGTTTGGCGGCGATGCGCATGCGCAGGGCATTGAGCTTGATGAAGCCGCCCGCGTCCTTCTGGTCGTAGGCCCCGGCATCGTCCTCGAAGGTGGCGATGGTGGGGTCGAACAAGGAGTCGGTCTTGGAATCCCGGCCGACGACGATGACGTTGCCCTTGTAGAGCTTGAGGCGCACCCAGCCGTTGACGTGGGCCTGGGTGTGGTCGATCAGCACCTGCAGCGCTTTCCGCTCGGGAGCCCACCAGTAGCCGTTGTAAATCAGGCTGGCGTAGCGGGGCATCAAGTCGTCCTTGAGGTGGGCCACTTCCCGATCCAGGGTGATGGACTCGATGGCGCGGTGGGCGCGGAGGAGGATGGTGCCGCCGGGGGTTTCATAGCAGCCCCGGGACTTCATGCCGACGAAGCGGTTCTCCACCAGGTCCAGGCGGCCGATGCCGTGCTTGCCGCCCAGCTCGTTCAGCTTGGCCAGCAGCTCGTGGGCCTTCATGCGGGTGCCGTTGATGGCCACCAGGTCGCCCTTCTCGAACTCCAGGTCCAGGTATTCGGCTTGGTCGGGGGCCTTCTCGGGGGAAACGGTCCAGCGCCACATGTCCTCTTCGGCCTCGGCGGCGGGGTTCTCCAAGTGGCGGCCCTCGTAGGAGATGTGCAGCAGGTTGGCGTCCATGGAATAGGGGCTGCCGCCCTGGCGGTGCTTCATCTCGATGGGAATGCCGTGGGTCTCGGCGTAGGCCAGCAGCTTCTCCCGGGAGAGCAGGTCCCACTCCCGCCAGGGGGCGATGATCTTGATGTCCGGCCGCAGGGCGTAGGCACCCAGCTCGAAGCGCACCTGGTCGTTGCCCTTGCCGGTGGCGCCGTGGGAAATGGCATCGGCCCCGGTCTGGTTGGCGATCTCGATCAGGCGCTTGGCGATCAGGGGACGGGCGATGGAGGTGCCCAGCAGGTACTCGCCTTCGTAAATGGTGTTGGCGCGGAACATGGGGAAGACGAAATCCCGCACGAATTCTTCCCGCAGGTCGTCGATGAAAATGTTCTCGGGCTTGATGCCGAACTGCAGCGCCTTGGTGCGCGCCGGCTCCAGCTCCTCGCCCTGGCCCAGGTCGGCGGTGAAGGTCACCACCTCGCACTGATAGGTATCCTGAAGCCACTTCAGGATCACCGAGGTATCCAGCCCGCCGGAATAGGCGAGCACAGCTTTTTTTACATTACTCATATAAATCCTTAAACACGAATCAATAACCTACGACACGCCACGTCCCCCTTTTTGGGGTCGAAATATAAGTGCAGAAGGGAATAAGCTGAAATCGCTGCGTTTCTATGTAATGGAAACTCTTCTCGATAGAGTCTTAAATCATCGACTTCAAGGGGAGCATCCGCATAGTCGAATAATGCCAATACTGCTTTACCATCGCTATAGCTCAGAAGCTTACTTATCTCATCGCGGTTAGCACTTGTTAGCAACTTATGTTTCCCATGAGCTTCGGCCCTAACAGCCACTTCTAGCGCTGTCCGCCCGACGACAAAATCCAGTCGGCCCCATTTACTGCTTGCCAACAAGTGCTTAGTCCACTCCTCCGGATATACATCGTGCCCAAAATATCCGAGCAAGAAAAATCGGAGATATCCTAAAAGACTCTGTTCCCCGTCCGCCTTTAAAAATCCTAGCTTCGTTTTTGTAAAAGAAGCATCAAGAGTCTTACCAAAAAATAATTTAAGCGCCTCTTCTAAACTATCGACTGTAGCCACAAAATCTACTCGTCTCGTTATGTTAGCAGCGCCCCAATGTCTACCGGAGCTATTCTCCTCACACCCTCGCTAATCGCTGATGCGCCCCAGCAGCAGGTATTCCATCAGGGCCTTCTGGGTGTGCAGCCGATTTTCTGCCTCGTCCCACACCACGGATTGCTTGCCGTCGATCACTTCGGCAGCCACCTCTTCGCCCCGGTGGGCGGGAAGGCAGTGCATGAACAGGGACTCGGCCTTGGCGGCGCGCATCATGTCGCCGTCCACCTGCCAGTCGGCGAAAGCCTTGAGCCGCTCCTCGTTCTCCGCCTCGAAACCCATGCTGGTCCACACGTCGGTGGTCACCAGATCGGCCCCCTTCACGGCCTCCATGGGATCGGCGAAGCTCTCGAAATGGTCGGTGCCGTAGAGCCCCGCCCGCTCGGGCTCCACCTCGTACCCCGGGGGGGTGGAGACGTGGACGTTGAAGTCCAGCACCTCCGCCGCCTGGAGCCAGGTATTGCACATGTTGTTGGAGTCGCCGATCCAGGCTACGGTCTTGCCCTGGATGCAGCCCCGGTGCTCGATGAAGGTGAAGATATCGGCCAGTATCTGGCACGGGTGATATTCGTTGGTCAGGCCGTTGATCACTGGCACCCGCGAACGGGAGGCGAAACGCTCGACGATCTCCTGCTCGAAGGTGCGGATCATGACGATATCCACCATGCGGGAAATCACTTCCGCCGCGTCCTCCACCGGCTCGCCGCGCCCCAACTGCGTGTCGCGGGTATTGAGGTAGATGGCGGCCCCGCCCAGCTGGTGCATGCCGGCCTCGAAGGAGAGGCGGGTGCGGGTGGAGCTTTTCTCGAAAATCATCGCCAGGGTGCGGTCCACCAGGGGATGATAGGTCTCGTAGCGTTTGAAGCGGTCCTTGATCACCCGGCTGCGCTCGAACAGGTATTCGTACTCCGCCCGGGTGAGATCTTTGAATTGCAGATAGTGTTTGATAGCCATGATTTATCCTCGGGTCGAGGGGCCCGCGCTCAGGCGCCCAGGAACTCCCGAATCAGCGGAGCCAGAATATCCACCAGTTGCTGCGCCTCCTGGCGGTTCATCACCAGGGGGGGCAGCAGCCGCACCACGCTATCCACCGTGACGTTGATCAGCAGCCCCTTGTCCCGGGCGTGGGCCACCAAGTCGCCGCAAGGCCGATCGAGCTCGACGCCGATCATCATCCCCATGCCGCGCACCTCCACCACGCCGGCCACGCCCTTCAGGCGTTCCGCCAGGCTGTCGCGGATGAAATTGCCGGTTTCCCAGGCGTTGACCATCAACCCGTCCTGCTCGATGGCATCCAGGGTAGCGATGGCCGCAGCGCAGGCCAGGGGGTTACCGCCGAAGGTGGAGCCGTGGTTGCCGGGCTTGAACACCTCCGCCGCCGCGCCCTTGGCCAGACAGGCGCCCACCGGCATGCCGGACCCCAGTCCCTTGGCCAGGGCCATCACATCGGGGACGATATGGGCATGCTGGTGCTCGAACCATTTCCCGGTACGCCCGATGCCGGTCTGCACCTCGTCCAGCATCAGCAGCCAGCCCTGGCGGTCGCAGATTTCGCGGATGCGCTTCAGGTATTCACCGTCCGGCGTGTTGACGCCGCCTTCGCCCTGGATGGGCTCGACCATCACGGCCACCACGTTGTGATTGTGGGCCGCCACCTGCTCGATGGCCGGCACGTCGTTGTAGGGCACTCGCACGAAACCGGAAACCAGGGGCTCGAAGCCCGCCTGGACCTTGCGGTTGCCGGTGGCGGACAGGGTCGCCAGGGTTCGGCCGTGGAAGGATTTCTCCATGACGATGATGGCCGGGTTGTCGATGCCCTTCTGGTGGCCGTAGAGGCGCGCCAGTTTGATCATCGCCTCGTTGGCTTCGCAGCCGGAGTTGCAAACGAACACGTTGTCCATGCCGGAAATGGCGCACAGACGGTCGGCCAGCTGCTCCTGAAGAGAGATGCCGTAAAGATTGGAAGTGTGGATCAGGCTTCCCGCCTGATCGCAAATTGCCTTCACCAAACGGGGATGGGCGTGCCCCAGGCTGTTCACCGCCACGCCGGCCACGCCGTCCAGGTATTTGCGCCCCTCCGTATCCCACAGCCACACGCCTTCGCCGCGCGCAAACGCGACGGGTTGCCGGGAATAGGTGTTCATCAAGTGAGACATGGTCAAATTCTCAAGAAAAATAATGCACACGGCGGCCAACGCCGCCGTGCGTCCAAAATCGATTCTGCTGATCTAGCCGGTCATCCGGCTTTGGAAGGAAAAGCGTATATTTAGCCGAAACTGGCCTTTCGCGCAAGGGGCACCCCTTTTTCCGCCAAGGCCGGTTAATCCCCACTTTGTCGCGTGGTTACTTGCATTCGGGGACTTGAAAAATTCACTATTGGGTTCAAAATTAGATCGTGAGCGTAAGGAAAGCCCCCATGCCGGGAAAAGTTGACGAAAGCACACTGCTAGAAGCTCACGAGAGCAAAATCAAGCCGCCGCCGTTATTCAAGGTAATTCTTTTGAATGACGACTTCACCCCGATGGACTTCGTGGTGACGGTGCTGGAGCGGTTTTTCGCCAAGAGCCGTGAACAAGCCACGCAAGTAATGCTCAAAGTCCATAGGGAAGGCGCCGCGGTTTGCGGCGTCTACCCGAAGGACCTTGCAGAAACCAAGGTGGAACAGGTAACCGCCTTTGCGCGGGAGCATCAGCATCCCCTGCAATGCGTGATGGAGGAAAGTTAAATGATTGCGCAGGAACTCGAAGTCTCGTTACACATGGCCTTCATGGACGCCCGCCAGAAGCGCCATGAGTTCATTACCGTCGAGCACCTGCTGCTGGCGCTGTTGGACAACCCCTCCGCCGCCCAGGTGTTGCGGGCCTGCGCCGCCAACCTGGACACTCTGCGCCAGGAACTCACTGAACATATCGCCCGCCACACTCCCGTGGTCGAGGGCGTGGATGAAGTGGACACGCAACCCACCCTCGGCTTTCAACGAGTGATTCAGCGCGCCATTCTGCACGTGCAGTCCTCGGGCAAAAAAGAGGTCACCGGCGCCAACGTCCTGGTGGCGATTTTCGGCGAGAAGGATTCCCATGCGGTGTACTTCCTGCAGCAACAGGGCGTAAACCGCCTCGACGTGGTCAACTACATCGCCCACGGCATCAGCAAAGTTCCCCAGGCCGCCCCCCAGCGCCCCGAAGCCGAGCACGAAGGCGGGGAGGAACAATCCCCCGCCAGCGCTCTGGAAAGCTTCACCCAGAATCTCAACGCCCAAGCCAAAGCCGGCAAAATCGATCCGCTGATCGGACGGGACCTTGAACTGGAGCGCGTGATCCAGACCCTTTGCCGCCGCCGCAAGAACAATCCCCTGTTGGTCGGCGAAGCCGGCGTGGGCAAGACGGCCATCGCGGAAGGACTGGCCCGCCGGGTGGTGGAAGGCGACGTCCCGGACATCCTCAAGGAGAGCACCGTTTACGCCCTCGACATGGGCGCCCTGCTGGCCGGCACCAAATACCGCGGCGATTTCGAGCAACGCCTGAAGGCCGTCCTGAAACAGCTCACCGAGGACCCCAACGCCATCCTCTTCATCGACGAAATCCACACCTTGATCGGCGCCGGCGCCGCATCCGGCGGCACCCTTGACGCCTCCAACCTCCTTAAACCGGCCCTCTCCTCGGGCCAGATGAAGTGCATCGGCGCCACCACCTACCAGGAATTCCGCGGCATTTTCGAGAAAGACCACGCCCTCTCCCGCCGCTTCCAGAAGATCGACGTCCCCGAACCCTCGGTCACCGAGACGGTGGAAATCCTCAAGGGTCTCAAGTCCCGCTTCGAATCCCACCACGGCGTGAAGTACACCCCCTCGGCGCTTCTATCCGCGGCAGAGCTGTCGGCCAAGTACATCAACGATCGCCATTTGCCGGACAAGGCCATCGACGTCATCGACGAAGCCGGTGCCGCCCAGCGCATCCTGCCCAAGTCGAAGCAGAAGAAGACCATTTCCCCCAAGGAAATCGAGGAAATCGTCGCCAAGATCGCCCGTATTCCGCCGAAGAACATCTCCAGCGATGACCGCAACGCCCTGAAGAACCTGGAACGGGACCTCAAGGCCGTGGTGTTCGGCCAGGACAAGGCTATCGACGCCCTCGCCACCGCCATCAAAATGGCCCGCAGCGGCCTGGGCAACCCCCAGAAACCCATCGGTTCCTTTCTCTTCTCCGGCCCCACCGGTGTCGGCAAGACGGAGGTGGCGCGCCAACTGGCCTACATCATGGGAATCGAATTGGTGCGCTTCGACATGTCCGAGTACATGGAGCGCCACGCGGTATCCCGCCTCATCGGCGCCCCCCCGGGCTATGTGGGTTTCGAGCAGGGCGGCCTGCTAACCGAGGCCATCACCAAGCATCCTTACTGCGTGCTGCTGCTGGACGAGATTGAAAAGGCCCACCCGGACATTTTCAATATCCTGCTTCAGGTCATGGACCACGGCACTCTCACCGACAACAACGGGCGCAAGGCGGACTTCCGCAACGTGGTGATCGTCATGACCACCAACGCCGGCGCGGAAAGCCTGAACAAGACAGTCATCGGCTTTACGACACCCCAGAAGGCCGGCGACGAACTGGCTGAAATCAAACGTCTTTTCACTCCGGAGTTCCGCAACCGCCTGGACGGCATCATCTCCTTCGCCCCCCTGGGTCATGAAGTGATCCTGCGAGTGGTGGACAAGTTCCTGATGCAACTTGAAGAACAGCTCCACGAAAAGAAAGTGGAAGCCACTTTCGCCGAGCGGTTGAAGGAATATCTTGCCGAGCACGGCTTCGACCCGCTGATGGGCGCACGCCCCATGGCGCGCCTAATCCAGGACACCATTCGGCGCGCCCTGGCCGACGAACTGCTGTTCGGTCGCCTGGCCAATGGCGGCGCCGTGACGGTGGACCTCGACGAGGAGAACAAGGTGCGCCTGATATTCGAAGAAGCCGCCGAGGCAGAAGGCAAGGTTCCCGCCTAATCCTTGCACCAAATGAAAAAGGCCCGCACTTGGCGGGCCTTTTTCTTCATCGGGCGTTACTGCTTATCGGTCGGACAGGTACTGACTCCGAGCAGGGTATAGGCCGGACAAAACCCCAGCAACGCGGTCCCGAGGGGCACCACGCCGATCACGCCGACCCACCAGGGCGCCATGCCAGCCACGGCGGCACCGATCAGCGCCACGCCAGCAATGATACGAATAATCTTATCCACTCCGCCTACGTTGTGCTTCATAGCTTCCTCCTGTGCCTAACTACGTTATTTGGAACTACAAGACAAATTCTAGGCGCAATTCCCATCGCCGTCTGTGACTTTAGTTACAAACCCCCGGTCGCGCCAAGGCAGCGAGCGCCCCAGAGTCCGCCAGCCGGATTTGCTGCCGCCCCAACTCCACCCATCCCTGCTCCTCGAAGCTCTTCAGGAGGCGGCTGACGATTTCCCTGGCGCTGCCCAACTCATCCGCCAACCCCTGGTGGGTCACATTTAGCACGGGCGTTCCCTTGGACAGCAGGATACCCGCCAATCGCTGGTCCAGGCGGCGAAAAGCCACCTCTTCCACCAACACCATCAAATCGGAGAGCCGCGACGCAAACATGTCAAAAACATAATCACGGAATACCGGCGACTCCTCGACAAGCTTCCTGAACATGGCTTTGGACAGCACGATGCCCGACAAATCGGACTCGGCCACGCCCCTCGCCGGGTACGTGGCATTGCCCAGCAAACAACTGCTGGTGAGAATGCAACTCTCCCCCGGGGTTACGCGGTACAACAACAGCTCGCGCCCATTTTCCGTGGTCTTGGCGACACGGATCGCCCCCTTCAGCAACATCGGGAAAGCCTGGCAAGGACTGCTCGACTCGAACATCACCGTCCCCGCCGGCACCTCCAGCGGACTGGCACCGGCCAGCAGGCCGTCCACCACCGCGGAGGAAAGACCACGGAACACCGGAAAAACCTCGAGTATTTGCCCGCTCAACGCCTTCATCGCCGCCCCCCGGCGATAGCATGCAGACCATACTGGTTCAGCTTGCGATACAAAGTGCGTTCGCTGATCCCCAGAACATCCGCCACCGTGCGCCGGTGTCCGTTGTAGCGCTGGAGCAGTTCGGCAATATGCGTTGCCTCCATTTCGCTGATCGTGCCGGTGCGCTCTCCAGGCCCCTTGATGGGCATCATCGCCGGAACGCCCCGGGCAGACGCGTGATTCTCCAAACTCAACAAATCCGGCGTCAATACGCCATCTTCGCTCAGCACCGCCCCCTTTTGCAGAATATTGCGCAGTTCCCGCACGTTGCCCGGAAAATCGTACAACACCAATTTATCAATCGCTTCCTGGGTCAAACGGTAACTCCGCTTGGCGTCTTCGCCGATGCGGCGCAGAAACATTTCTGCCAAGGCCGGAATATCCAAGCGCCTCTCCCGCAGCGGCGGCAGGGTAATATCGATACCGGCGATGCGGTAGTAGAGGTCTTGCCGGAAGGCTCCCCGGTCCACCATTTCGAGCAAATCCCGATTGGTGGCGGCAACAACGCGCACATCCGCGCGCAAGGTCGATTTGCCGCCAACCCGCCGAAACTCCCCAGTTTCCAATACCCGCAACAGCTTGGCTTGCATGGACAGCGGAATTTCCCCCACCTCGTCGAGAAACAGGGTACCGCCATTGGCCAGCTCGAACAGGCCCTGCTTGCTGCCCACGGAACCGGTAAAGGCCCCCTTTTCGTGGCCGAAAAGTTCTGTTTCGAACAACCCTTCCGGAATGGAGGCGCAATTCACCGCCAAGTAAGGCCGGTCCTTGCGCGCCGAGCGCTTATGAATGTACTGGGCCGCCAACTCCTTCCCCACGCCGCTTTCACCGTAGAGCAGGATAGACGCTTCGGATTCCGCCACGCGCGTGAGGTTGTCGACGCAAGCTAAAAATGCCGGCGAGCGACCGACCATGCGAATCTCTTCGCAATCGATGTCGGCGGAATGGGCGATGCGGCTGATCAACTCCCCCACGCACAGACGCCCTGAAGAGGTACGGATCGGGTATCCCTTAATCCGGACATGCTCGGCCCGATTGGATCGGTCGTAGTGGGTGTGCAGCACCTGCTGGGACTGCCCGCTGGCGATCACCTGTTGATGGGGACAGTGCTCGCCATTCAGGTGGCAGGGAACCGGCGAATGATGCGAAACCTCGTAGCAACGCATCCCGACTATCCCCTTGCGGTTTACTCCATATGCATCGCAATAGGCCTGATTAGCCGCAAGAATTCGGTAATCGGGGCCGATCAGTACGAATGGATTCTCCTGGATATCAATCAGCGATTGAACCTCTATGGGCAATTCACTCATTCTTGACCCCGCTTTGTCATGTCACATTGTCATGACAGTATACGCATTTTCCAGTACATATGTAAGCATATGAACTTTCATATAAAGCACCACAGGAATCAACATTTTTTAAGCGCGCAAGCTTATTTTTCAGCTCATCTGTCATGTCATTTTGTCATGATAGACAAACCGTCATAACACGCATCATATTGATATATATACGATTAACCTCTGGCACATCTATTGCTAATTAATTTACGTTCCAAGTGCGTCATAAAATTATTATTACGGAGGACATCACTGTGGCTGGAGCAAACCGGAAGCCGGGATTGCGCCTAACAGACGGTGGACAACAGCCTGAAGCCATGGACAGCTGTTTCAACTGAAACCCTATTTTCTTTACAACCCGCTTTATTCGGAGAAAACCATATGGCACACATCGTTATCCTGGGCGCCGGCATCGGCGGCATGTCCGCCGCCTATGAAATGCAGGAAAACATCCGTCCCAATGACAAAGTGACGGTCATTTCCAGCAACGACAACTTTTCCTTCACCCCCTCCAACCCCTGGGTGGCCGTGAACTGGCGCACCAAGGAAGACATCCAGTTCCCCATCGCCCCCTACTTCGAACGCAAGAATATCGGCTTCATCTCCACCCCCGCCAAGCGCGTGCACCCCGAGAAAAACCAGGTGGAACTGAATGACGGTCGGTTCATCGATTACGACTATCTGATGATCACCACCGGCCCCAAGCTGGCCTTCGAAGAAGTGGAAGGCCTCGGCCCCGGCCACCACACCCACTCCATCTGCACCACCGAGCACGCTGTCGAAGCCGGCAAGGACTGGGACAGCTTCGTCAAGGACCCCGGCCCCATCGTCTGCGGCGCCGCCCCCATGGCCTCCTGCTTCGGCCCCGCTTACGAATTCGCCTTCATCATGGACACCGACCTGCGCAAGCGCAAAATCCGCAACAAGGTGCCCATCACCTTCGTCACCTCCGAACCCTACATCGGCCATCTCGGCCTCGGTGGCGTGGGCGACTCCAAGGGCCTGCTCGAATCCGCCATGCGCGAGCGCCATATCAAGTGGATCACCAACGCCAAGGTCACCAAGGTTGAAGCCGGCAAAATGTTCGTCGCCGAACACGACGAAGGCGGCAACCTGAAGAAGGAACACGAGCTGCCCTTCAAGTACGGCATGATCCTCCCCGCCTTCAAGGGCGTGGACGCCGTGTTCGGCATCGAGGGCCTCGCCAACCCCCGCGGCTTCATCCTGATCGACGAATACCAGCGCAACCCCAAATACCACAACATCTACTCCGCGGGCGTTTGCGTGGCCATTCCCCCGGTGGAAGCCACCCCGGTTCCCACGGGTGCCCCCAAGACCGGCTATATGATCGAGACCATGGTCACCGCCGCCGTGCACAACATCCGTAACGTGCTGGACGGCAAGGATCCCGATCAGAAGGCCACCTGGAACGCCATCTGCCTGGCCGACTTCGGCGACACCGGCGCCGCCTTCGTGGCCCTGCCGCAAATCCCGCCCCGCAACGTCAACTGGTACAAGGAAGGCAAGTGGGTGCACCTGGCCAAGGTCGCCTTCGAGAAGTACTTCCTGCGCAAGATGAAGAAGGGCACCACCGAGCCTCTGTACGAAAAATACGTGCTCGGCACCCTGGGCATCAAAAAACTCAAGTAATCGCGTCATGAAGGGGCTGGCCTTGCGATTCGCCAGCCCCTTTTTTCCATGACGGCGGAGAGGAGCTTATATGTATAAAAAATTCGCTGCGATCACCTTGCTCATGTTTGGTCTTGGCGCACTCCCCACCCACGCTGCCGACGCCGGCTCCAGAATCCTGCTGGCCGAGAACAGCGATCAAAGCGCACAACCCGACAAACCCAAAGAAAAAGCCCCCGACAGCAACGCCGACGCCAAGAAGGACGACAAGGCGAAAAGCGGCGACAAAAAAGGCGGCGACGAACCCAACTGCGAAAACTAAGAATTCGCTTTGTCCGCCCTGCGGGCAAACGGATATCAGTTCTAACGACTGATCCATACCATCGAAAGACAAGAGGAGGAAGACGATGAAAATGACGCAAGCAATTGCATCCACCGTTCTGCTGGCAAGCGCTTTCCTGGCGGGGTCCGCCCTGGCCGAGGAGAAGCTGGAGGTAGGCATTACCGCCGCCATGAGTTCGATGGACGTCATGCACAACGGCCAAAAAGTCACCATCATGCGCAACCAGGACCAGAATGCCACGGTGAACCCGGCCTTTGCCAAGACGTCCCGCAAGTGCCCCCCGTTCTGCATCCAGCCCATCAGCCTGGCCCCCGGCGTGGAGACCATCGGTGAAGTGGAAATGATCCACTACCTGAAGAAGGTGAGCGACGGCGACAAGACCCTGATGGTGATCGACTCCCGCACGCCCGACTGGGTGGAGAAGGGCATGATCCCCGGCGCGGTCAACATCCCCTACACCGACCTGGACACCAAGCAGAACCAGCTCAAGGCCGAGGAAATCCTGGAGAAGCAGTTCGGCGTGAAGATACTGGACATCGGCAAATACGATTTCAAGAAGGCCAAGACCCTGGTGATGTACTGCAACGGCATGTGGTGCGGCCAATCCCCCACCAACATCAAGTTCCTGCTTTCCATCGGCTATCCCGCCGACAAGATCAAGTGGTACCGCGGCGGCATGCAGGATTGGGAAATCCTGGGCCTGACCACCGTCAAGCCCTAAGCGTTACCAACAAGAAGAAGGTGTGTAAGTCCTGGGGCGGCGCAAGCCGCCCTTTTTTATTCCCAGAACAGTTGGACCGGATAGTTTCGCACAGCGGCATCATTGCTGATCAAATGCAAATCCTCATCCAGGGACTGGGCGATAAGCAATCTATCGAAAGGATCATTGTGGAGGGCAGGAAGGTCCGCTAGCCTCCAGAGATGGGGGAGTTTCACCGGAAGAATCGTCACGCCGTTGGAGCACTGCGCTTCCACGACATCTCGCAAAGACCGCGAAAATCGCAGCTTCCCCAGGCTGACTTTGATCTGCATCTCCCAAACACTCACAACGCTCAGGAAAAGACTATTATCGGCATTCCGGCATGCCTCATAGGTCCTGGCAGGAAGCTTGTCCGGCTGCCTATCCATCCAAATAAACGCATGGGTATCCAATAACAATTTCATATGGGGCCGGTTCCCATCCAAAACTCATCCGGCAAAGGCGCATCAAAATCGTCGGCGATGAACCATTTTTCATTCCCATGCATCCCCATTACCCGTGGCTTCTTCGGCGCCTCCACCGGCACCAGTTTCACCATCGGCTTGTTCGCCTTGGCGATAATGACCTCCTCCCCATCCATCGCCAACGCAAGCAATTCAGAGAGATGGGTTTTCGCCTCATGGATATTCACGGTACGGCTAGACATGGCGGCTTCCTTAGTCAACTAATTAGCTAAGTTTAGCGGGTTGCCTATTTAGCGTCAAATGAAAAACGGGCACCCGAAGGTGCCCGTTTTCAACTCCTAATTCAAACCGGCTGAAGCCGGCCTAAATTAGAAGCTGTGGCGCATACCGAAGGACCAGGCGGAAGGATCCGCATCCAAACCCTTGGCGTTAACAGTACCGGTGGCACCAGCGCCGTTCAAGCCATACTGAGCATTAACGTCGTTGCTCAGCTTGACATACTGAGCGTAAATCTTGGTACGCTTGCTGAAGTTGTGGTCCAGACCAATCGCCCACTGTTTAGCGCCGCTGTTGGCGGTGCTACCCATGTCGCCAGCCTTGGTGTATTGGACCTTGACTTCGTTGTTACCGAAGGTGTAGCCGCCGCCCAGGTTCCAAGCGTTGTGACCGAGGCAATCGGAAGAACCGCACTTGAGGGCAGCAACGTTACCCAGGTCATCGCTGGTCTTCTCATAAGCAAAACCAACACGGAAGTTGTTGGCCTTGTAACCAACGCCCAGTTTCCATGCATGTTCGCTACGATCAGAGATATCAGCGGTGGTACCGTTTTTATCGAGATAAACGGTGGGACCGAGGGAACCGGTACCGGCGGTGCCGAAATTGTGACGCTCATAGGCCAGAGCACCGTACCAGGGGCCGTTGCTATAGTTAGCCATAGCGGACCAAGCGTTGCCTTTCTTGTTGCCGCTGGTAGCAGCGGACTCAGCACCGGCCACGTAGGCGATGGCAGCAGTAAAGCCGTTCATGGTGGGAGAAATATAGGCCACCACATTAGACTGACGACCATCAAAGCTGGCAACGGAACCGTTCAGGGTAGCAGCGGTACCAGTACCAGCAATATTAGCAACCTTGTTGCTCCCCAGGCTGGTGCTGGAACCACCACCCATAATGTTACGGTTGTCGGCTAGGCCGTCAGCGAACATATCCAGGCTGCGGGTAGACAGTTTGTAGGGAGTGTCGTGACGACCGAGGATCACGGTGCCCCAGGTCTTACCAGACAAACCAACGAAGGTGTTGCGGCTGTTCAGGTTGGAATCGGTGGTACCGTCGACGTTGATACCAGTTTCCAGTTGCCACACGGCACTCAGGCCGTTACCCAGGTCTTCGCTACCCTTGAAACCGATGCGGGAAGAGTTGCTGGACACCTTGTTGGTGCGCTCACCCTGGGCGGTAGTAGAGTTGCCATTGTCGGTGATGTCATAGGAAGCATCCATGACGCCGTAAATGGTTACGTTGCCAGATTCGGCGAAGGCGGCGGGAGCCACGAAGGCGCCGGCGACAGCCAGAGCAATCAGTTTCTTTTGCATAAGTTTCTCCTTAGTTGATTTACTTGTTACCAAGCTCTGCAGAGCCTCGTCCCTTTTTGGACAGTTTCATTATCACCAGAGACCCTGCCGAATTCCAAGGCTTGCGACAGGCTTTGTTGTAATTTTTTCACTACCCCCGGTTATTTGTGTCTTTTTAGCAACACTCCTGTTTTAAATTTGACCTGTACTCAATTTTGTGGGCACAATTTGCCGATCAAATCCTTCAAGCGAGATCACATTATGCAAATTTCCGTACGTGAACTCAAAGCCCATCTTTCCCGGTATCTAGCCCAAGCCAGCAGGGGCGAGGCCATAGAAATCACCTCCCATCGCAAGGTCATCGCCCGCCTCAACAGAGCCGCCCCTTCCGGGGGCGCCGGCGTCACAGCCCTTCTTGCAACAGGCCTCGCCCATTGGGAAGGCGGAAAACCAGAAGGAGCCGAAATCAATCTCGCCGAAGGCGGGCTCCGCGTTTCCGATATAGTGTTGCGGGATAGGGGATGATCCTCTACTGCGACACCTCGGCCTTGGTCAAGCTATATGTTCTGGAAGCGGAGAGCGCCGCCGTCAAGGCGCTCGTGAGTCCATGCGAGGCCGTTGCCACCAGCCGCATCACCTGGGCCGAGGCCCATGCGGCGTTTTCCCGGCGTGCCCGCGAAGTTCCCGCCGACGCGGAGGCCATGGAAGCGGCCAAGCATTCATTGGCGAAAGATTGGCCCCGTATTCTGGTAATGGATATTACGCAGTCTGTCGTAGCGGAAGCCGGAGAACTGGCCGACACGTTCGCACTTCGCGGCTACGACAGTGTCCAGCTCGCCTCGTCAGCCCACGTCATGCGGCTTTCAAAACTTCCCGTGGCATTCGCCTGCTTCGACGGACGGCTTAACAAGGCCGCGAAATTTTTGGGAATGGATACGCCCTTTGCCCAAACCTCTTAGAGCCTATTTCATGCCCCTAACCTCAGGGCTATTTTACTAAAGTGGTGGGAATATTCGGGCTTTCCGGGTTGACCGACAGTTTTCTTTTCGCCAGATGCACGACCAAATCCATGTCTTCCATGGGGATAGCCCCCAGCAAAACGCTATCGCCCAGAACAAGCGCACCGACAAAACAACGCCTGGCGTGAAATTCGATTTCCACCGGTCCGACGTAAGGGCATAATTGCCTGCGCCCATCAGCGAGGATTACCTCGCGCTTTTCCAATTCACGCAATCCAAGCCGCAGCCGGATGTGCTCGGGGATGCGCAGGTGCGGCGCTCCTGTATCCACCAGGGCATTTACGTCTATCCCCTGCATTTCAGGGTTCGCGGGATTCATAAGCCGAATCTTTGCATTTACAAGCCCCATCGCCATTCTCCCGTCAACCAAACAAGATCAATTTAGCTTAGCTTGCCGTGGCATTGCTTGTATTTCTTCCCCGAACCGCAGGGGCAGGGGTCATTGCGGCCGACCTTGTCGCCGCCGCGGACGAAGGGCTGGTGGGCTTCGCCCTGGTCCACTTCGCCGCCAGTTTCGTGGCCCAGGGCCTCGTCGTAGTCGGCGTGGTGGTACTGGACATTGACCGGCTGCGACGGGGTTTCCACCGCCTCCACGTCCTCTTCGCTGCGCACCTGAACCATGAGGGTAATCTGAGTCACCTCGCGCTTGATGGCGTCCAGCATGGCGGCGAACATCTCGAAGGCCTCGCGCTTGTATTCCTGCTTCGGATTCTTCTGGGCGTAGCCGCGCAGGTGAATGCCCTGACGCAGGTGGTCGAGGGCGGCCAGGTGTTCGCGCCAGTGGTTGTCCAGGCTTTGCAGCATCACGCCGCGTTCGAACTGGCGCATCACCTCGACCCCGGCCTGCTCCACCTTGCCCTGGTAGTGCTCGTCCAGCTTTTCCACAATGCGGGCCCGGAGGGCATGCTCGTCCAGGGAGGCCTCCTGCTCCAGCCAGCGGCCGAGGGGCAGTTCGACCTGCCATTCGGCGTGGATGGCCTTTTCGAGCCTGTGGATGTCCCACTGCTCCTCCACGCTTTCGGGCGGAATGTACTGGCTGATGAGGTCGTGGATCACATCCTGGCGCATCGCCGAAATGGTGTCGGCGATGTCGCTGGCTTCCAGCAGTTCGTTGCGCTGCTGGTAGATGACGCGGCGCTGATCGTTGGCCACGTCGTCGTATTCCAGCAGTTGCTTGCGGATGTCGAAGTTGCGGGCTTCCACCTTGCGCTGGGCGTTCTCGATGGCACGGGTCACCCAGGGGTGCTCGATGGCCTCTCCCTCGGGCATCTTCAGGCGCTGCATGATGGCTGCCACCCGGTCGGAGGCGAAAATGCGCAGCAGGGGATCTTCCAGGGATAGGTAGAAGCGGCTGGAGCCCGGGTCGCCCTGGCGCCCTGCGCGGCCCCGCAACTGGTTGTCCACCCGGCGGGATTCGTGGCGCTCGGTGCCGATGATGTGCAACCCGCCCAGGCTCAGCACCTGCTCGTGAAGCGCCTGCCAATCGGCCTTGCGCATGGCGATGAGCTTGTCCTTTTCCTCCTGGGCCAGGTTGTCGTCGTGGCGAATCTTGTCCAGTTCCTGCTCGATGCTGCCGCCGAGAACGATATCGGTGCCCCGGCCCGCCATGTTGGTGGCGATGGTGATCATCTTGGGACGTCCCGCCTGGGCGACGATTTCCGCCTCGCGGGCGTGCTGCTTGGCGTTAAGCACCTGGTGGGGCAGCTTGGCCTTGGTCAGCAGGGAGGAAATGTACTCGGAGTTCTCAATGGAGGTGGTGCCAACCAGCACCGGCTGACCGCGCTCGTAGCAATCGCGGATATCGGCAAGCACCGCGTCGTAGCGTTCCTTGGCCGTGCGGTAGACCTTGTCCATCATGTCCTGACGCACCATGGGGCGGTGGGTGGGGATGACCACCGTTTCCAGGCCGTAGATCTGGTGGAACTCGAAGGCCTCCGTATCGGCGGTGCCGGTCATGCCCGCCAGCTTGGCGTACATGCGGAAGTAGTTCTGGAAGGTAATGGAAGCCAGGGTCTGGTTTTCCCGCTGAATGGCCACGCCTTCCTTCGCCTCCACC
>JBFXHL010000023.1:0-30665 GCA_050177075.1 Sulfuricellaceae bacterium
CGCCGCCGACGAGATCGAGCTGGCCCAGAAGAATAAGACCCTCTACCGCAACTTCCAGGGGTACACCACCCACAAGGATTGCGATTTGTATGCCTTCGGCGCTTCCAGCATCAGCCAGACCGAGGACGTGTTCGTGCAGAACCACAAGGACCTGAAGCGCTACCAGGCGCTGGTGGAGGAAGGCCGTCTCCCCATCGAGCGGGGGCTACGGGTGACGGCGGAGGACAAGCTGCGGCGGGATGCGATTACCCGCATCATGTGCGACCTGGAGCTGGATAAGGCGGCGTTCGGCCGCCAGTGGAATATCGACTTCGATGTCTATTTCGCCGATGCCCTGGCGGAACTGCAAGCCATGGAAGGGGATGGTCTGGTGGAGATGGCCGCCGACCGCATCAGCGTCACTTCCCTTGGTCGCATTTTCCTGCGCAACATCGCCATGCCCTTCGATGCTTATTTGAAGAAGAAGACCGAAGACCGGCCCATGTTCTCCAAGACCCTTTAGGCCTTTGGGCTGAAAGGTCAGGAGGGGTGTTTCTCCTCCACCATTTGGTCGATCAAGCCGATCACTTGGCGGCTGGCTTCTTCAGCGGCTTCCAATGCGCCAATCAGGCTCTCCCGCAGGGCGGGCTCCTTTTCCCAGTCCTGGCCCGCTAGCTCCACGGCTTGATGCACGTTGCTGTGGACCTTGGCGTGGGGAGCGTCAAGATTGCGGTAGGCCTGGGTGTTGCCGAAGAGTTCCTTGCCGCTGCCCTCGTGGTACCACTTGCCGAGGCGGCAGGTGAGGTGGGTGCTTTGCACGGCCTTGGCCTCGTCGGACTCGACGCCCTTTTCCACCGCCATGTAGGCGTTCTGCATGTAAACGATGTGGTCCATTTTCACCAGGGAGCCGAAGGAGCGATCCTTGGCGCGTGTGACGCGTTCGATGGTGTTTTCCGCGGAGGAGGCGAATTCGGAGAAGCGGCTACGGAAATCGGTGACCTGGCCGCTGATGCTGGAACTCAACGCGTTGGCGGTGGCGGTCTCCTCCATCATGGACTCCACGCGACGGCGGAAGTTGGCGGTAATGGTGGCGATTTCCTCGGTGGAACCCTTGGTGCGCTCGGCGAGTTTGCGCACCTCGTCCGCCACGACGGCGAAACCCCGGCCGGATTCCCCCGCCCGGGCCGCTTCGATGGCGGCGTTGAGGGCGAGCAGGTTGGTCTGGTCGGCGATGTCGGAAATGATTTGCAGGGCCTGGGTGATGGCCGCGCTTTCTTCCCCCAGGGACTGGGCCGCCTCGGCCACGTCGCGAACGCGCTCGTTGATGGTGGTGAGGGACTGGCTGATGTCGGCCACTGTCTTCTGGCTCAGGGAGGCGGCTTCCAGGTTGGAACGGGCGATGTTTTCCACCGCCATCATTTCGTCGGTAACGCTCATCAAATCCTGCTGGTTGAGCTTGAGGTTGTTCAGCAGGTTGGCGGTGTTGAGGCTGTGCAGCTGGGAGGCGAGCTGGTTGCGGGAAACATAGCGGGCGTTTTCTTCCATGGCCTGGATGGCGACATTGATTTTATCCAGGGAATGGGCGAACTGGCCAGGCATGCCGTGGGACAGGGCATGACGGTAATAGACGCCGTCCGTCACCATCTTGAAACAGGTGTTTACTTCCTTGAAGTAGGTTTCCACCAAGTCCAGGAAATCGTTGAGCTCCCAGGCCACCTTGCCGATTTCCCCCAGGCCGGCGGTATTGGTGATGCGGTGGTGCAGTTGGCCGCGGCGCGAGGCCTGCAACGCGTCGTTCATCTTCTTCAGGGTGGCGAGGGGGGCTTGGGCGTGGCGCCAGGCGTAGAACGCAAAGGCCCCGGACAGCAGGGGAAAGAGCGGCGCCACCCAGTTCATGCCATGCTGCAGGATATCCCAAAGGGTGAAAGCCACCGACAGCAAGGTAAAGGTCAGGCAGGCAATAAGAAACTGCCGGTTCAGATAGGGGGTGTGATGGCTGATGCCGTGGTTGGTATGGGAAGTCATGGGGCCAGTACCTTTAATTTAGGCAGACTGCAAACCGAGAATGAAGCGATCGTAGGTGGTGCCCTGGCGGCTGAGGATGTCCTGCAGGAACCGGATCGAGGCCATCGGCGCATCAGCGGGGCCGGCTTTGCGTTCCACCTCGAGCATTTGCTGGTACACCGGGATGATGGCTTGGATGGCCGAGTCCTTGGGTTTGCGGCGGACGGAAAAATAGCCGGCAACCTTGCCGTCGCTGTCCAGATCGGGGGTGATGTTGGCGAACACCCAGTAGTAATCCCCGTCGGAGGTCATGTTCTTCACGTAGGCGAAAAATTCCTGGCCGTTCTTCAGGGTGTCCCACAGCAAGCGGAAGCCGCCCCGGGGCATGTCGGGGTGACGGATGATGTTGTGCTGCTGGTTGAGGAGTTCGCGTTCGCTGAAGTTGGCGATGCGCATGAAGGTCCGGTTGGCGTAGGTGATACGGCCGGTGAGGTCGGTCTTGCTGACGATGATGTCGTTTTCGGCGAGTTGGATTTCTCGGTTCGTGGGTGTGATCTGGAGTTTCACGATGCAGCTTCCCCCTGCGGTTGATCGTTGGTTGGCCAACAGTTTTTTTGGCAGTCTATCAGAAGCCAGCCAAAAACTAGATCAGGGAAACCCCTAACAAAGCGCTGATTTCGGCCTCGACTTGGGCCGGCGCAAGCTTGGCCAGGCAATCCAGGTGGCCGTAGGGGCATTCCCGCTTGAAACAAGGGCTGCAGGGCAGTTGCAGGCTGGCGATGCGCGCCTTGTCGGAGAGGGGCGGGGTGAAGGACGGGCTGGACGAACCGAAAATGGCCACCAGGGGTTTGTCCAGCGCCGCCGCCACGTGCATCAGGCCGGAATCGTTGGTGACCACGAGTTGGGATAGGGACAGCAGGTCGATGGCCTCCGCCAAGTCGGTCTTGCCACACAGGTTCAGGGCGCGGCCGCCAGAGCGTTGCTCGATGGCATGGCCGATCGCCGCATCCTTGGCCGAGCCGAAGAGCCAGACGGCGTAACGTTCGGATAGCCGTTCCGCGAGCCTGGCAAAGTGTTCGGCTGGCCAGCGCTTGGCGGGGCCGTATTCGGCGCCGACGCAGAAGGCGGCAATGGGCTGCGTGGGGATCAGTTCCAGTTTGGCGAGTGTCTTGTCACGGCCGGCTTCTGAAGCGTTGAGGCGGGGGTGAGGCACGGGACGGGGCAGGGCGCTGCCGGGGCGCTCCGCCAACTGGGCGAAACGCTCCACCATCAGGGGGAGTGCTTGCTTGTCCAGGGGGCGGGCATCGTTGAGCAGGCCGTAGCGCAATTCCCCCACGAAACCGGTGCGGAGCGGGATTCCAGCAAAAAAGGGCACCAGGGCGGATTTCCAGGAATTGGGCAGGACAATGGCCTGTTGGTAATGGCGCTCCTTAAGGGCATGGCCCAGTTGGCGCCGGAGCTTGAAACTGAATTCACCGTGGGCCAAGGGGTTGATTTCCACCCGGCACACCTCGGCCATACGTTCGAAAACGGGGGCGACCCAGGCAGGGGCAAAAAGGTCGATTTCGGAGGCGGGGTGCAGCTCCTTGATGCGCCGGAGGAGGGGCTGAACCATGTCGGCGTCGCCGACCCAGGAGGGGGCGATGACGAGGATTTTTGGCATGGGGTGCGTCGGCGGGAGCGGCTCCCGCCGGTTCTATCGGTTAGTGGCGGCCCTTGGGCAACTCGCCGGTGAACTTGTACAGCGTGCCGCAGTAAGGGCAAAGCGCCTGGCCGGTTTGCTCGATCGGCAGGAACACCCGCGGGTGAGCGTTCCACAGGGACATGGCGGGGGTGGGGCAGTGCAGCGGCAAATCCGCCGCCGTCACTTCGATCACCCTTTCCGTGCTGCGTGCATGGGTTTCCATCGTTCCTCCCTTAGAGGTAGGTCAACCAGTCCTGATGCTTGGGCTCGCGGCCGGTGACGCAATCGAAGTACAGGGACTGGAGCTTCTCGGTGATGGGGCCGCGGCGGCCGGCGCCGACCTTGCGGCGGTCCAGCTCGGCGATGGGGGTCACCTCGGCGGCGGTGCCGGTGAAGAAGGCTTCCTCGGCGGTGTACACCTCGTCCCGGGTGATGTGCTTCTCGATCACCTCGATGCCGTGTTCCCTGGCAAGATGGATGATGGTGTCCCGGGTGATGCCGTCGAGGGCGGAGGTAAGGTCCGGGGTGTAGAGCTTGCCCTTCTTCACCAGGAAAATGTTCTCGCCGGAGCCCTCGGCCACGAAGCCGTCCACATCCAGCAGCAGGGCTTCGTCGTAACCGTCCTGGGCCGCTTCCTGGTGGGCCAGGATGGAGTTCAGGTAGTTGGCGTTGGCCTTGGCCTTGCTCATGTGGACGTTCACATGATGGCGGGTGAAGGAGGCGGTCTTGACGCGGATGCCGTTCTCCAGGGCTTCCTTGCCCAGGTAGGCGCCCCAGGGCCAGGCGGCGACGATGATATGCACCGACAGGTTCTTGGCGGAGATGCCCATGGCCTCGGAACCGTAGAAGGCCATGGGGCGGATGTAGCCGGATTCCAAATTGTTGCGGCGCACGGCATCCTTCTGCGCTTCGGTGATGGCGGCTTTGTCGAAGGGCAGCTTCATGCCCAGGATGTGGGCGGAGTTGAAGAAGCGGTCGGTGTGCTCCTCCAGGCGGAAGATCGCCGTTCCCTTGCCGGTCTTGTAGGCGCGCACGCCTTCGAACACGCCCAAGCCGTAGTGCAGGGTGTGGGTGAGCACGTGGGTGGTGGCTTCGCGCCAGGGCACCATTTCTCCGTCGTACCAGATGAAACCGTCACGGTCCGCCATTGACATCTTCAGTTGCTCCGAAACCTATATGCGAAAGAAGTGATTGTAACGTAAATTTCACGCCGGGGTCAGGCCCCGCTGCCGTCGAATACCGTTTGCCATAGGGACAGCACCGCGTCGGCGTGGGGGCGGATCGAGCCGGGGTCCGTCCTGGCGTACTGGGCATCCTGAAGGCGTAGCTGGTGCTGGGTTTGGCGGAACAGGCGATAGGCGTCACGGCATTTTTCCGCCAGTTCAGGCGGAATCAGGCCCAGTTCCGCCGCCGTCTTGAGCAGCGCCAGATTGCCCGCGTTGCGGGTCAGTTCGGCATGGGCGTGGCTGTGAGCCAGCACCAGGAACTGGACGATGAACTCCACGTCGATGATGCCGCCCCGGTCGTGCTTGATGTCGAACAGACCGGAAGCATTGGGATGGGCATCGAGCATTTTCTGCCGCATCTCCGCGACATCCTGCCGCAGCTTTGCGATGTCCCGGGGCCGGCGGAGCACTTCCTCGCGGATGCGGGCGAAAGTTTCGCCCACCGCAGGATCGCCGGCGGAGAAGCGCGCCCGGGTCAGGGCCTGGTGTTCCCAGGGCCAGGCGTTCTCCTTCTGGTACTTCTCGAAGGCTTCCACCGTGCTGACCAGGAGGCCCGCCGCCCCGTCGGGTCGCAAACGCAGGTCGGTTTCATAGAGGAGGCCGGCGGGGGTGAAGCTGGTGAGCCAGGTGTTGATGCGCTGGCCGAGCTTGGCGTACACCTCCTGGGCGTCCGGATGATCGTCGTCGTAGAGGAAGATGATGTCCAGGTCCGAGGCGTAGCCCAATTCCTTGCCTCCCAGCTTGCCGTAGCCGATGATGGCGAACCGGGGCGTTTCCCGGTGTTTGACGCGCAGTCCTTCCCAGGCCAGGCGCAAGACTTCCTCCAGAATCAGGTCCGCCAGTTCGGACAGGTGATCGGACAGTTCTTCCAAGGTCAGCATGCCCGCGAGGTCCTGGGCCACCAAGCGGAAAGTCTGGGCTTGTTTGAATTGGCGCAGGATGTCCATCTGGCGCTCGGTGTCGCCAGCTGCGGCGTCCAGCTGGTCCCGCAGGGCCGCGGCAAGTTGAGGACGGCCTGGGGCCGCCTGCAGGAGGCGGCTATCGAGCAGCTCGTCGAGCAGGATGGGGTGGAGGGCCAGGAACTGGGAGACCCAGGGACTGGCGCTGCACAGCCGCGCCACCTGCTGCAGAGTCTGGGGATATTCGGTCATCAGGGCCAGGTAGGAACTGCGGCGGCTGATGCTTTCCAGCAGATGCAGGACCCGGTCCAGGGTCTCGTCCGGGTTGGGAAAGCGGCCGGCGACTTCCACCAGGGGCGGGACGAGGGAATCGATGCGGTTGCGGCTGCTATCCGGCAAGTGGGCATAGCGACCGCTGTGGCGGAAAGCCTCCAGACGCTGGCGACTTTGCTCTGCATTCGAATAGCCGATTTCCCCCAGCTTGGCTGCCGCTTCGGCGGCGCCGAGAGCCCCATGCCAGAGCGGCGCCAAGGGGTGGCTTTCCTGGCTGCTCTGGGGGGCGGCGAAGATTTGTTCGAAATGCCGTTCGATCCGCTGCCGGTGACGGTCGAGGACGGCCAGCAGGGCGGGGTAATCGGCAAAACCCATGGCCTCGGCGATCAACTGGCGGTCATTGTCGTTTTGGGGCAGGGTTTGGGTCTGGGCATCCTCAAGGTACTGCAGGCGGTGTTCCAGGTTGCGCAGGAAGACATAGCCGTCGCGCATTTCCCTCACCGTCTGCACGGGAATGAGTTCGCGTGCTTCCAGCAGGTCGAGCATGGCGGTGGTGGGGCGAAGCTGCAACTCCGGCCGTTGGCCGCCGCGGATGAGCTGGAACACCTGGACCGCGAATTCCACCTCGCGGATGCCGCCGGGGCCCAGCTTGATGTTGTCGTGCATGTCCTTGCGGGCCACTTCGCGCCGGATCTGGGCGTGCAGGTCGCGCATGGAGGCGAAGGCGCCGAAGTCCAGGTATTTGCGGTAAATGAAGGGGCGCATGAAGGCCATCAGCTCCTCTCCCCCCTCGCCGCAGATGACCCGGCCCTTGATCCAGGCGTAGCGCTCCCATTCCCGGCCCTGGGTTTCGTAATACTGTTCCAGCATGGGGAAGCTTCCCACCAGGGGGCCCGAGTCGCCGTAAGGACGCAGGCGCATGTCCACGCGGAAGACGAAACCGTCGCCGGTGACTTCCGCCAGGGCGGCGATGAGCTGCTTGCCCAGGCGAGTGAAGTACTCGTGATTGGACAGGTGGCGCGGACCGTCGGTTTCCCCTTCCTCGCCGTAGGCGAAGATGAGGTCGATGTCGGAGGAAACGTTGAGCTCGCCGCCCCCCAGCTTGCCCATGCCGACCACGATCAGGTCCTGGGGGGTGCCGCTTTCCTCGCCCATGGGGGTGCCGAAAAGAGGATGCAGCCATTCCTTGAGGCGGCGATGGGCGTAGGACAGGGTGACTTCCGCCAGGGTGGTGGCGGTGGTCATGACTTCGACCAGATTGGCGAGGCCGGCCAGATCGCGCGCGATAAGGCGCAGCATGACTTGCTTGCGTAGGCGCCGCAGGGCGGTTTTCAAACCGTTTTCGTCGGCGACGGCCTGGGCGTCGAGAAACGCGGCCATTTCCTCCGCGCTCCACGGGGTGTGGAGGGCGGCCAGCAAGGCCGGCTCGGCAGCGGGGTCGGCCTGCAGCAATCGGCTGGCGTAGCGGCTCAGACGCAGGGCGGCGGCCAGGCGGTCGGCATCGTTATCGTGGGGATTAAGCGGTGCGATGGGGAGCGGGGGGGTATTCATTCCTGGGAATCCGGGTAAAATAGGGCCCGTTTTGCGGCTCAATTCAAAGAAAATACGCTAGGCAAGCCTGAAACGCACAAAAAATAACGCCGGCACCGACACATTATCGACATGCAACTATAGTGATATCTTGCTTTGGACACATGAGGATGCCCGGGAGCTTGCGCCGACCGTCGTATCGGATGCGGGTTGCGGCAGTCATCCTAACAAAAACGCCCTAGGAGAGAAAATGTCGACCATTGAATCCGTGATGACCGAAAACCGGGTATTTGAACCTTCCGAGGCCTTCAAGCAGCAGGCCAACATTTCGGGGATGGATGCCTACAAAGCGATGATGGCGGAAGCCGAGAAGGACTACGAAGGCTATTGGGCCAAGCTCGCCAAGGAGCATATCCTTTGGCACAAACCTTTCACCCAGGTGTTGGACGAGAGCAACGCGCCTTTCTTCAAGTGGTTCGCCGACGGCGAGATGAACGTTTCCTACAACTGCCTGGAGCGTCACCTCGAAACGCAGCCGAATAAAGTCGCCATCATTTTCGAAGCCGACGACGGCAGCGTCACCACCTACACCTACAAAGAGCTGTACCACGAGGTCAGCCGCTTCGCCAACGGACTCAAGGCCCTGAAGGTGGCCAAGGGCGACCGCGTCATCATCTACATGCCCATGGGGCCCCAGGCCGTGATCGCCATGCAGGCCTGCGCCCGCATCGGCGCGACCCATTCCGTGGTGTTCGGCGGCTTCTCCGCCAAGAGCCTGCATGAGCGCGTCATCGACGCCGGCGCCAAGCTCATCGTCACCGCCGACGAAGGCCCCCGCGGCGGCAAGAACGTTCCCCTCAAGGCGGCCGTGGACGAGGCTCTGGCCATCGGCGGCTGCGACACCATCGAAAAGGTGGTGGTCTACAAGCGTACCGGCGGCAATGTGGCCTGGAATCCCAACCTGGACATGTGGTGGCACGAGCTGACCGCCAACCAGGCCGACACTTGCGAACCGGTATGGGTGAACGCCGAGCATCCCCTGTTCATCCTCTACACTTCCGGCTCCACCGGCAAGCCAAAGGGCGTACAGCATAGCTCCGCCGGCTACCTGCTGGGCGCCATGCTGTCCATGAAATGGACCTTCGACTACAAGCCCAACGACGTGTTCTGGTGCACCGCCGACGTGGGTTGGGTCACCGGTCACACGTACGTGGCCTACGGCCCTCTGGCCATGGGCGCCACCGAGATCATTTTCGAGGGCGTGCCTACCTATCCGGACGCCGGACGCTTCTGGAAGATCATCCAGGACCACAAGGTCACCACCTTTTACACCGCGCCCACGGCCATCCGCTCCCTCATCAAGTTGGGCGCCGACCTGCCCATGGACTACGACCTTTCCAGCCTGCGCCTGCTGGGTTCCGTCGGCGAGCCCATCAACCCCGAAGCCTGGATGTGGTACTACAACACCGTTGGCCAGGGCCGCTGCCCCATCGTGGACACTTGGTGGCAGACCGAAACCGGCGCCCACATGATCGCCCCCATGCCCGGGGCCACTCCGCTCAAGCCCGGCTCCTGCACCTTCCCCCTGCCCGGCATCATGGCGGCGGTGGTGGACGAGACCGGCCAGGACGTGGAGCTCGGCAAGGGTGGCATCCTGGTGATCAAGAAGCCCTGGCCGTCCATGATCCGTACCATCTACGGCGATCCCGAGCGCTTCAAGAAGAGCTACTATCCCGAAGACTTCCAGGGCAGGTACTACTTGGCCGGCGACGGCGCCAACCGGGACCAAGACGGTTATTTCTGGATCATGGGCCGTATCGACGACGTGCTGAACGTGTCCGGCCATCGCCTCGGCACAATGGAGATCGAATCCGCCCTGGTGGCCAATCCCCTGGTGGCGGAAGCCGCCGTGGTGGGCCGTCCCGACGACCTGACCGGCGAGGCCATCGTGGCCTTCGTGGTGCTGAAGAGCCACCGCCCCAGCGGCGACGAGGCGAAGGCCATCGTCAAGGAACTGCAGACCTGGGTGGGCAAGGAGATCGGCCCCATCGCCAAGCCCAAGGACATCCGCTTCGGCGACAACCTGCCCAAGACCCGCTCCGGCAAGATCATGCGCCGCCTGTTGCGGTCCATCGCCAAGGGCGAGGAGATTACCCAGGACGTTTCCACCCTGGAAAATCCGGCCATCCTTCAGCAGTTGAAAGAGGCCGTGAAGTAAGGCAGTGCACGAGGCTGTTTTGATTCTGCTGGATGGCCGGATTTCGGTGCAGGCTAACGTGAGCGTAGCGAACGTTGAGCCCGCCGCCCTCGCGGCGGGCGGCCATAGCCAAAATCCGGCCATCCTTCAGCAGTTGAAAGAGGCCGTGAAGTAACGTACCGCAAGCAAGGCGATGGCCGGGTTTGGGGATGGCTCCAGGAGCAGGGGGGCCGGAACTAAAACCCGGCCATCTTGCCTTAAGGTGCAGTGAAAATATCGAGTGATGAATTGACCGAATCGAGGATGACTGAGGAACGGAAAAGGACGTGGCAATCCGTCTTGGGTTCTTTGGTCGCCGCCGTTCCGCGAGGCGTCTGGCTTTGGGCCAGGCGCCTTTTTGTTTTTGCTTCAATAAGCGGCCTGCTGGTGTTTGCGACGGCGGCGCTGGCGCTGCGCTACTGGCTGTTGCCGGAAATCGGCCAGTACCAGCAGGATATCGCGGCTTCCCTGAGCCAAGCCACGGGGCACCGCATCACTATTGGCCGAATCGCCGGGGATTGGGCCGATTTCCGACCCCGTCTGACCCTGGAAGATGTGTCGGTCTACGACAAGGGTATCCAGCCCGCCCTGAGGTTTCGTCATGTGGAAGGCATTTTGTCCTGGTGGTCGTTGCTGGTGGCGGATGTGCGTTTCTATTCCATCGCCATCGACGAACCCATGTTCGAGGTGCGGCGCGAGCCCGATGGCCTCATTTACGTGGCTGGCATCCCGGTCAACCAGGCCGGAGGCGACGGACGCTTCGCGGACTGGTTGTTGAATCAGCATCGGGTCGTCGTGCGCAACGGTGAAATCCGCTGGCAGGATAACTTGCGCCAAGCCCCGGAAATCCGCCTGCAGCGTCTCAACCTGCGCCTCGAAGACCATGGCAGCCGCCACCGCTTCGGTTTGCGGGCGGTTCCGAATCAGCCCTGGGTGTCGCCGGTGGATATACGCGGCGACCTGCGGGGAGACTCGGTGAATGCCTTGGATGAATGGCGTGGACGCCTCTATGTCCAGTTGAACCATGTCGATCTGCTACCGCTGCAGCAGTGGGTGACGCTTCCGGTCGACGTGAGCCGGGGCAGCGGAGGGTTGCGAGTATGGTTCGGTTTCGATTCCCTCCGACCGACGGAAGTGGCAGCGGATGTCCGTCTAAACGACGTGAACACCCGCCTTGCGGCGGAACTGCCGGTGTTGCAATTGTCCGCGCTCAACGGCCGCTTGGGTTGGAAGCGGGTGGAGGATAAGGGGTTCGAAATCCAGACCCAAAATCTTTCTCTGGTGGCTCAGAATGCCATCGCTACCGGCCCCACGGATTTGACCTTGCGCTATGTGCCTGCCGATGGCGGAGATGCGGCGCAGGGAGCGTTGCAATTCAATAACCTGGCTCTCGAGCCGTTGCTGAAGCTGGCGGATTACCTTCCTATCCCGCCCGCGACGCGCGATTTGCTGGCGGAAGTGTCTCCCCGCGGCAGTTTCGCCGATTTCGACATGGAGTGGGAAGGGGAGTGGGAGGCCCCCGAAAGCTATAGCATCAAGGGCCGTTTCGCCGATTTGGGCATGAAACCCTACGGCAAGCTTCCTGGCCTTGCGGGGGTAAGCGGAAACCTGGATGCCAGCCAGAAGGGGGGCAGTTTGTCCTTGACGTCCCGCAATGCCCGACTCGATATGCCCCGCGTCTTTCGCGCCCCTCTGGCGTTGGACAGCTTGACCGCCCAAGTGGGTTGGAAGGTAAAGAACAAGTCAGTGTCGGTGGCGTTGAGCAATGTGGCTTTCTCCAACGCCCACCTCAACGGCACCGTCTACGGCAATTACCAGTCTGTGCCGGGGGGGCCGGGAAGCATAGACCTCAATGCCCGACTGAGCCTCGGCGATGGGCGCTTTGTCGGTCGCTACATCCCGTTGGTGGTGGGTGAGGATGCACGGAATTGGCTGGATCGGGCGTTTCTCGCCGGCCATTCCAACGACGCACGCCTGCGCTTGAAGGGAAACCTGGCCGACTTCCCATTCGTGGATGAGAAGAAAGGGCTGTTCCAAGTTACGGCCAAGGTGGAGGGGGTGACCCTCGACTACGCCCCCAATTGGCCGAAGATCGAAGGCCTGTCCGGCGACCTTTTGTTCCAGGGGGCGCGCATGGAAGTCACGGCGCGGAAAGGCGTTCTCTCCGGGGTGAAAATCGCCCATGCCAAGGCGGTGATCCCCGACCTGCTCTCGCCCGAAGAGTATCTCGAGGTGGAGGGGGAGACGGTCGGCGCCACCGACGATGCTCTGAGTTTCGTCAACAACAGCCCGGTGAAGGCGAAGGTGGAGGGATTCACCGACGGCATGCAGGCCAGCGGCAGCGGTAAATTGGCGCTGCGCTTGCATTTGCCGTTGCGCAATATCGAAGCCAGTACCGTCCAAGGCAGCTATCAGTTCGTAAACAACCGCATCGTGGGCGAGGCCATTCCTACCCTCGACCAGGTGAACGGCACCCTGGAATTCAGCGAGTCCCACGTCAAGGCACAAAACGTCGCGGCGCAAATTCTGGGCGGGCCGGCGACGATCAATGCGGCCAGCGAGGAAGGGGGGACGGTGCAAATTTCCGCCGCGGGCAGGTTGATGGCTGGCGGCTTGCAGCAGATATTGCCAGGCAGCATGGGGCATTCCCTGAACGGCACGGCGGATTGGAAGGCGACGGTCCGGATGCAGAAAAAATCGGCGGACGTGGTGGTGGAGTCCAATCTCGTGGGCTTGGGGGCCAACTTGCCCTATCCCTTCGCCAAGCGCGCCAAGGACGCCGTTTCCCTGCGATTGGAAAAGAAAATGGTCGGGGAGGGGCGGGATCAGCTGTCGTTCAGCTACGGCAATCTGGTGTCGGCTCAGATATTGCGCCGTGAAAGCAGCGGCAAGATGCAGGTGGAACGGGGTGTGATCAGCGTCGGCAAGCCTGCCTCCCTGCCCGCCGCCGGGGGCTTGTGGCTGAACGCTTCCCTGGATGCCCTCAATCTCGATCTGTGGAAGGATTTGCTCGCCGGAGGCAAGGAAGGAGCGTCGGCCATGCAGCTGGCGGGAGCGGTGTTGAGTCTGAACAAGGCGGTATTGTTCGACCGGGAGTTTCACGACATCCGTCTCAACGGGCGTGCCCAAGGCAAGACCTGGGTCGCCAACCTCCAATCCCAGGAAATAACGGGCGAAGTTCGCTGGGATCCCCAAGGGAGAGGCAAGCTCAGTGCGCGGTTGAAGAATCTGATCGTGCCGCCCGCCATGCCTTCCCTGCGGGATGTGCCAGCCAAGCCGACGGAAACGGCCAGGGAACTGCCCACCTTGGATGTGATAGCTGATAACGTAGAGATCAAGCGCAGGAAACTGGGCCGGTTGGAATTGCTGGCGGCTTACGACAGCGGCACGTCTCCTTCCCTCCAGGACGATGCGTGGGTGGTGGATCGTCTCCGCCTGGGCAACAGCGACTATACCCTGGACGCCAAGGGCCGCTGGCTGAATTGGATGCGTTCGCCCCAGACCCAGATGAATTTCAAGCTGGACGTCTCCAATCTTGGCCGTTTTCTGGCCATGGTGGGCTATCCGGAGATGATCAGCCGGGGCGAAGCCACGCTCGCCGGCCGCTTGTCTTGGGCGGGGGGGCCGAAGGATATCGATTTCCCCTCCCTTGCCGGTCATTTGGAACTCGATGCCCACAACGGGCAATTTCTCAAGGTCGATCCTGGCATCGGCAAGCTGATCGGCATTCTCAGCTTGCAGTCGATCCCCCGCCGCCTGACGCTGGATTTTCGCGATGTGTTCAGCGAGGGCTTCGCTTTCGATACCGTAGCCGGCAACCTGGATATCGATCACGGCGTCATGAGCAGCAAGGATTTCAGGATGGACGGCCCTGCCGCCAAGGTGGGCATAAGCGGCCAAACCGACCTGGCCAACGAGACCCAGGATTTGCAGGTGGTGGTGGTGCCCCAGTTGGGCGACAGCGTATCGGTGGCCGGCGCGTTTATTGGCGGACCGGTGGTGGGCATCACCTCCCTCCTGGTGCAAAAAATGCTCAAGGACTCCCTCGGCCAGATCATTGCCTATCGCTACGCCATCGGCGGGACCTGGACAAGCCCCAAGGTATCGAAGCTGGGGGTGACGGGCGGAACGCCGGGGAGCGAGGGATAAGTTGCGCATCTCGGCGGTCGGCGCGATAGAATGGGGTTCCGATTGCCTTTAGCCAAATGTAGGGAGCCAAAATTACAATGACCGGAAAAAGCAGTTTCGCGAAAAAGAAAACCCGCAGCTCCACGGAGGCCAAGGTTTCGCCGGGGCTGTGCCGCGTGGCGGGCATACAAATGGCTTCCGGCCCCAGCGTGGCCGGCAACCTGGAAGAGGCCGGCCGGCTGATCGAACAGGCGGCCAAGCAAGGGGCGAATTTGGTGGTGTTGCCGGAGAATTTCGCCATCATGGGCATGGGCGAAATGGACAAGGTGGCCATCCGGGAAGAGGAAGGAAAAGGCACGATCCAGAAATTCCTCGCCGCCACGGCGAAGAAACACAAGCTGTGGCTGGTGGGCGGCTCGGTTCCCCTGGCGGCGAAGGCCGACGGCAAGGTGCGCAACGCCTGTCTGGTCTATGACGACAAGGGGAAACTGGTCGCGCGCTACGACAAGATCCATCTGTTCGGTCTCGACCTCGGCAACGAGCATTACCGGGAAGAAGACACCATCGAGGCGGGGCACGAGGTGGTGACCGTGGATACCCCCTTCGGCAAAGTGGGCCTGTCCATCTGCTACGATCTGCGCTTCCCCGAACTCTACCGGGCCATGGGGGAGGTGGATGTGATCCTGATTCCTTCCGCCTTTACCGAGACCACCGGCAAGGCCCACTGGGATACGCTGATTCGCGCCCGGGCAATTGAAAACCTGGCTTACGTGGTTGCCCCGGCCCAGGGCGGCTATCACGTCAACGGTCGGGAAACCCATGGCCACAGCATGATCGTCGACCCTTGGGGGGTGGTGCTGGATCAGCTTCCCAGAGGCTCCGGCGTGGTGATCGCCAATATCAACCGCAATTACCAGGCATCCTTGCGCAAGAGCCTGCCGGCCTTGCAACACCGGACTATCCACCGTTGCTGAATCTGTCTCGGCGGGGGAACCAAACCGTCGGGAACAAACCCAAACTTTAAATGGCCATGACTGACGAAATTCTTATTCCCAACAACGAAACCCTGCTCGAAACGGCGCGGGATTGCCTGCTCGTGCCCCACCATCTGGATACCCAGCAACTGACTGGTGTGCTCGACAGCATCATGACGCGGCAGGTGGATTACGCCGACCTCTATTTTCAGTACACCCGTGCCGAAAGCTGGAGCCTGGAAGAAGGCATCGTGAAAGCGGGCAGTTTCAACATCGACCAGGGGGTGGGAGTCCGTGCCGTGGCGGGGGAGAAAACCGCCTTCGCCTACAGTGACGACATCAGCCTGACCGCCTTGAGCCAGGCCGCTGAGGCTACCCGGGCCATCGCCGCCCAAGGGGGAGACCGCCAGCGCCATCAGGTGCAAGGCGTCAGTGCCACCCAGCTTTATCTGCCCCAGGACCCCATCGCCAGCCTGAAAGACGCGGACAAGGTAGCCCTCCTGGAGAAACTGGAACGCCGCGCGCGTAGCCTGGACCCCCGTGTCACCCAAGTCATGGCGTATCTGGCGGCGGAATACGACGTGGTGCTGGTGGTGCGCAGCGACGGACATCTCGCCGCTGATGTGCGGCCCTTGGTGCGCCTGTCCTTGCAGGTGATCGCCGAGCAGGACGGCCGCCGGGAGCAGGGCAGCGCTGGCGGGGGCGGGCGTTTCGATTACGCCTATTTCAGCGATGACGTCATCGAGGACTACGCGAAGAAAGCGGTCCATCAGGCCCTCATTAACCTCGACGCCAAGCCGGCTCCCGCCGGGTCCATGACGGTGGTTCTGGGTTCGGGGTGGCCCGGCATCCTCTTGCACGAGGCCATCGGCCACGGTCTGGAGGGGGATTTCAACCGCAAGGGCAGTTCCGCCTTCTCTGGTCGGATCGGCGAGCGGGTCGCGGCCAGCGGAGTCACGGTGGTGGATGACGGCACCATCGCCCGCCGCCGCGGTTCCCTGACGGTGGACGATGAAGGCAACCCCACCCAGTGCACCGTGCTGATCGAGAACGGCGTGCTGCGCGGTTATATGCAGGACAGCCTGAACGCCCGCCTGATGGGCATGCCGATCACCGGCAATGCGCGGAGGGAATCCTACGCCCATCTCCCTTTGCCGCGCATGACCAACACCTACATGCTGAACGGTGACAAGGATCCGGCGGAAATCATCGCTTCGGTGAAACATGGTTTGTATGCGGCGAATTTCGGCGGCGGCCAAGTGGATATCACCAGCGGCAAGTTCGTCTTCTCCGCCGCCGAGGCCTACATGATCGAGGACGGCAAGATCACCTACCCGGTAAAGGGGGCGACGTTGATCGGCAACGGGCCGGACGTGCTGACGCGGGTGAGCATGATCGGCAATGACATGGCTCTCGATCCCGGGGTTGGGACCTGCGGCAAGGAAGGACAGAGCGTTCCCGTCGGCGTAGGCCAGCCCACCTTGCGTATCGACGGTTTGACGGTGGGGGGGACAGCCTGAATTTTCCTGGGGTGAGCGGAGCTTGCCATGGGGGAATTGGGTGAAAGGAAAATTTCATTTTCTTTTTAAGAAATTGTGCTTTAATTCATCTGTCACGCCTCTGAGAGCCGTCTGCAAGCTGGATTCAAACGGGTTCTGGAGGTAGAGCCTGGCTTTTGAAAGTTAAGGAGAAATACATGGCCGAATCGAAAGTAGGAACTACCACGAAGAAAGCACCGGTTGCCGCCAAGGCAGCGACGCCGTCCGCCGGAACTGCGAAACCCGCCGCCAAGCCGGCAGCGAAAAAAGCTCCCGCCGCCAAGAAGCCCGGCACCAAGGCCGTGGCGACCAAACCCAAAGCCACCAAGCTGAAGGTGACTCCCGAGCAGCGCCACTTCATGATCGCCGAGGCCGCTTACTACCGTGCCGAGCGCCGCGGTTTCGAAGGGGGCTACGAATGGCAGGATTGGCTGGATGCGGAGATGGAAATCGAACGCATGATCGGCAAGTAAGACAGTCGCCTCATTGGGACGGGGCCCTTGGCCAGCCGTTCCGACAGCAGAAAATACCCCCTATGGATTTCTGATCTGTAGGGGGTTTTGTTTTCCCGGGGCTTCCCTGCGAACAAGAGCCTCATCAGGTAGCGGGAATTTCTTTGATATTCTGGTGTCTTGTGTTGGTGGCTAATGGGCCGATATTCTCAAGATCGTTGTTACCTCGTGCACTTCACCCTTTCCTTCCGCGCCCTCAGGCATCGCAATTTCCGCCTCTATTTTTCCGGACAACTGGTATCACTCGTGGGGACCTGGATGCAGCAGGTGGCCATGGGCTGGCTGGTCTACCGCCTTACCGGCTCGGTGTTCCTCCTGGGGGTGGTGGGGTTTTCCAGTCAGATTCCCATCCTCCTGTTCGCGCCCTTTGGCGGGGTGTTTTCCGATCGCTTCAATCGTCACCGCTTGCTGATCCTGACCCAGGCCTTAGCCATGCTGCAGGCTTTTTCCCTGGCAGCCCTGACCCTCGCCCATCTGGTCCAGGTTTGGCACCTGATCGTGATGGCGGCGCTGCTCGGCCTCATCAACGCCGTCGATGCGCCGGCACGCCAGTCCCTGGTGGTTTTCCTGGTGGAGAAGCGGGAAGACATGGCCAATGCCATTGCCTTGAACTCCCTCGTGATGAACGCCACGCGACTGGTGGGGCCTGCCATTGCCGGTTGGTTGGTGGGCTTGGTGGGCGAAGGTTACTGTTTTCTCCTCAATGGCCTGAGTTACGTGGCCGTGCTGTTCGCCCTGACAAAAATACGGGTTCATATTCCGCATCAGGAGCCTCATCCCATTCGCCGCGGACTGGGTGATGGGTTGCGCTATACCGTCGGTCACGGGCCGATTCGGGGGCTCTTGACGCTGGTGGCCCTGCTCAGCGTAACCGTCGTTCCCTATATCGTGCTGATGCCCTATTATGCCCGGGAGGTCTTTCACGGTGACGCCCGTACGCTTGGGCTGCTGATGGCTTGTTCCGGCGCCGGGGCGTTGCTGGGGTCCCTCTTTCTGGCCAGCCGGCGGGCGGGGGCGCCACTCCACGATCATGTGACCCTTACCGCCCAGTTTGCGGCCGGCGCGTTGATGGTGTTTTCCTTCAGCCAATGGCTGTGGCTGAGCATGTTGGCCCTGGTGGTGATGGGCTTCGGGGTCATCGCCACGGCCGCCGCCACTAACACCCTGATTCAATCCTACGTCGAGGAGCGTTTCCGTGGCCGGGTGATGTCCCTCTTCACCATGTCCTTTCTCGGCATGGCGCCCATCGGGAGTTTCATCGCCGGAAGCGTGGGGCATTGGGTGGGCGTGCCGGCCACGCTGTTGACTGGGGGCTTGATTACGCTGGTGCTGGCGGGAAAGTTGGCGAAACCCATCGGCGCGGGGCCTTCGCCGAGTCGCAACGGCTAGGGAAACGCTGAAGACATCGGCGAGCGGGATGAAGCGCAAGGCGCACGGAGCGTGGCGGTCGAGACATATCCAGGCGATAGGCGAGGGAGCGAGCGCTGTGCAACGCAGCGATTCGCCCGCGCAGCCATTTATTCAGCGCTTCCCTGGCGGGTTACCGCCTCGGCAACCCATTCATTGAGCACATCGCGCGCGGCGTCGGCCACTTCCATGGCGGTCATGCCGACAGGGCCGATGCCGAGGCGCGCCAGGCGGTCGGCAGCGGCGCCGTGGAGATGCACGGCGAGCTTTGCCGCCTGGGAGAGGCTCAGCCCCTGGGCGATAAAGGCCCCTGCCATTCCCGACAGCACGTCCCCCGTGCCCGCGCTGGCGAGGCCGGGATTGCCGGAGGTGTTGACGGCCCATTGGCCATCCGGGAAAGCCACGACAGTGCCGTTTCCTTTCAGGGCCACCACGGCGTGAAAACGGCCGGCGAGATCGATGGCGGTCTGGACCCGGTCCCCTTGGATGTCGGCGGCCGAGGCATGGCACAAGCGCGCTGCTTCCGCAGGGTGGGGGGTCAGAAGGCTCCCCGCCGTTCGCTGTTGCAACATCGCCATCAGGGCGGGGTGGGTGGCGACCAGGTTCAGCGCATCCGCATCCAGCACCAAGGGCAGCGGTTGGGCCAGCCAGTATTCCAGCCATTGCAAGGCCCACTCGGTTTGGCCGAGGCCGGGGCCGATCACTACGCAGCTCAAGTTGTCGAGTTCCGTCAGCGCTTCCGGACGGCGCAGCATGAGTTCCGGCTGCACGAAGTCGACGGCTGGCGGCGTTTCCCCCAGCAGCCCCACATAGACCCTGCCGGCGCCGCTGCGCAATGCCGCTCGTCCGGCCAGCAGCGCGGCGCCGACCATGGAATCCGCGCCGCCGACGATGGCCACGCTGCCGAAGCTGCCCTTGTGGCTATTGCGTGGGCGCGGGGGCAGGAGACGACGGACGCTGTCGGTATCCAACAGGCGGCCGGGAAAGGGCGCGTCCAGGTATTCTTCGAGACCCAGATCCCGCAGCAAAATTTCGCCGCCGTGGTCGGGGCCGTCGAGGGTGAGCAGGCCGGGCTTGAGGGCGATGAAGGTCACCGTGCGGTCGGCGCGGACGGCAATGCCGCGGACCTTGCCGGTGTCGCTGTCGAGGCCGCTGGGAACGTCCAGGGACAAAATCGGCACGCCCATGCTATTCACTCGCTCCACCAGGCCGCGATAGGGTTCGGCGAGGTCGCGCTCCAGACCGATGCCGAACAGGCCGTCCACGACCAAGCCCCAGTCGGCATGTGACGGCAGCCCCGACAAAACCTCCCCGTCCTGTCCGCGCCAGGCGGCCAGAGCGGCGGCGGCTTCCGGTGAGAGGCGCGCCGCGTCGCCGGTGAACACCACCGTGACGTCGTACCACCAGGCGCGGAGGTGGCGGGCCGCCACCAGGGCATCGCCGCCGTTATTGCCGGGGCCGGCCAGCACCAGTACTTTCGCGGTGTCCGCCAGCATATCCCGGGCGATTTCGGCGGCCGCCAGCCCGGCCCGCTCCATCAGGTCCCGGTGGCCGGCGTCGGAGGCGCGGCGCTCGATTTGCCGGAGTTCGCCACTACGGCAGAGGGGGGGCGGCATATCGGGAAAGGGGGAAGACAAGGCGCTGTCCTGGGAATGTAAATTTCCCCAAGCATAATTCATCATCGGCGCAAAAGTAAGCGTGGCGGAGCTTTGGCGCCTTCGCTATAGTTAGGGAAACCATACATGGGAGGAAACATGGCAGTGCGCGTCATCGCGACCACACCGTTTAACGACCAGAAACCCGGTACTTCCGGTCTGCGCAAGAAAGTGGCGGTATTCCGCCAGCCCCATTATCTGGAGAATTTCGTCCAGGCCATTTTCGACGTTATTGCCGCCCCGCCAGGGAGCTCCCTCGCTCTCGGCGGCGATGGCCGTTTCTATAATCGGGAGGCGATTCAGACCATTCTGAAAATGGCCGCCGCGAACGGTTTTGGCCGGGTGCTGGTGGGGCAGGGGGGCATTCTTTCCACCCCCGCGGCTTCCCACGTCATCCGCAAGTACGGGCTTTTCGGCGGCCTGGTGCTGTCCGCCAGCCATAACCCCGGCGGCCCGGAAGGGGATTTCGGCATCAAGTACAACATCGGCAACGGCGGCCCGGCGCCGGAGAAGGTGACGGAGGCGGTTTTCGCCCGCAGCAAGGACTTGGCCGAATACCGTATTCTGGAGGCGGCGGACGTTCCCCTGGACCAAATCGGCGAAACCCGGCTCGGCGATATGCTTGTCCAGGTGATCGACCCGGTGGCGGATTATGCCGACCTGATGGAATCGCTGTTCGACTTCGGCGCCATCCGCGACCTGCTGCAAAGCGGCTTCCGCATGCGTTTCGACGCCATGCACGCGGTGACTGGCCCCTACGCCAGGCAGATTTTCGAGGGCCGCCTCGGCGCCCCCGCCGGGACGGTGGTGAACGGTTCGCCCTTGCCCGATTTCGGCGGCGGCCACCCGGACCCCAACCTGACCTATGCCCACGATCTGGTGGCCGAACTGTTCGGCCCGGAGGCGCCGGATTTCGGTGCCGCCTCCGACGGCGACGGCGACCGCAACATGGTCCTGGGCAAGCATTTCTTCGTGAACCCTTCCGACAGCCTGGCCCTGATCGCCGCCAATGCCACCCTGGCACCGGGTTACGCCGGCGGCCTGGCGGGCATCGCACGCTCCATGCCCACCAGCGCGGCGGCGGACCGGGTGGCGCAGAAGCTCGGCGTCCCGTGCTTCGAGACTCCCACCGGCTGGAAGTTCTTCGGCAACCTGATGGATGCCGGCCAGGTAACGGTATGCGGCGAAGAAAGCTTCGGCACCAGTTCCAGCCACGTGCGGGAGAAGGACGGCCTGTGGGCGGTGCTGTTCTGGCTCAACATCGTCGCCAAGCGCCGCCAACCGGTGGAGGACCTCGTCCGTGCCCATTGGGCGGAATACGGGCGCAACTTCTATTCCCGCCACGACTACGAGGCCCTGCCCACGGAGGCCGCCAACGGCCTGATGCAGCACCTCAAGGACAGCTTCCCCGCTCTGCCGGGAAAAGCCTTCGGCCGCTACGTAGTGAAGGCCTGCGACGATTTCGCCTACACCGATCCCATCGACGGTTCCGTGAGCCGCAACCAGGGGCTGCGGGTCCTGTTCGAGGATGGTTCCCGCATCGTCTTTCGTCTTTCGGGGACCGGCACGGAGGGGGCCACGCTTCGCATCTATCTCGAGAGCTTCGAGCCGGACCCGTCCAAGCATGGTCTCGATGCCCAGGCGGCCTTGGGGGAGCTGATCGCCATCGCCGGTCAATTGTCCGAACTGAAGGCGCGGACCGGGCGCGAGGCGCCGACGGTGATTACCTGAGAAAGCAGTTTTCACTGGGCGGGGGCGTTCACCGCCAAGAGCGAGTTCGTAACATCGAAGGCGGATCTTGATGGATATGGTGCTTTTTCTGGCGGTGGTGGCGGTGGTGATCGTGCTGTTCTTCGATTACACCAATGGCTTCCATGACGCTGCCAATATCGTCGCCACGGTGATCGCATCCCGGGCCATGACGCCGGCCCAGGCGGTGATGGTGGTGGGGTTTTTCGAGTTCCTGGGGCCCTTGCTGGGCGGGACGGCCGTGGCGGACACCATCGGTGGCTTCGTCGACCTTTCCTCGCTTCCCCCCGCCCAGGCCCTGACGGTCCTGCTGTGTGGCTTGGCCGGGGCCATCAGTTGGAACCTGGTGACTTGGTGGCGGGGAATCCCTTCTTCGTCTTCCCATGCCCTGGTGGGGGGGCTGGCGGGGGCGGTGCTGGTGGCGGTAGGGCCCGATCACGTGGTGTGGGGATTCCACGAATTGTTCGTGCGCGGCCACCTGACTGGCGTGACCAAGGTGCTGCTGGCTTTGGTGCTGTCGCCCCTCGTCGGATTCTGGGCGGGCTTTGCCCTCCACCGCCTGGCGGGACTGCTGCTGCGGGGGGCGCGGCCATCGGTGAACCGCTATTTCCGCTGGAGCCAGTTCGTTACGGCGGCGGGGCTGGCTTTTTCCCATGGCGCCAACGATGCCCAGAAGAGCATGGGGATACTCACCCTGGTTCTGCTGCTGGGGGGCTTCATCTACCGTTTCGAGGTGCCGTTCTGGGTCATGCTGGCCTGTTCCTGCGCCATCACTCTCGGCATCCTCTCCGGCGGATGGCGCATTGTGCGGACCCTGGGCTTCGCCATTTACAAAGTGCGCCCCCTTCACGCCCTGGATTCGCAACTGACCTCGGCCAGCGTCATCTTCGGCGCCTCCCTCCTCGGAGCGCCGGTATCCACCACCCACGTGGTGGCGACGTCCATCATGGGCATCGGCGCCTCGGAGCGGCCCAAGGCGGTGCGCTGGGCGAAGGCCCAGGACATCGTGGTGACGTGGCTGATTACCATTCCCGGCGCGGCGCTGGTGGCGATTGGGGCTTATTTCGCGGCCCATGCGCTAACTTTGGCGGCGGCTTGAACGCCGCAAGGATCAACCGATGAAACCCAACAAGCAATTCATCCTCAAGCGTTTTTTCGACCAAGTGTTTCCCAAGATGCCGGATTTTTTCCACCTTCTCCACGAGCAGAGCATCAAGGTGTCGCAGACGGTGAATTTGCTGGTGATGTTCATGGAAACCAACGACATCGCAGTGGGCGAGGAAGTGCGCAAGAACGAGCACGATGCCGACAAGATCAAGGCCCGCAATTTGCACGTCCTCAACGAGGCCTTTTCTACTCCCATCGACCGGGAAGATATCTATCGCGCCATTACCGACCTGGACAATATCGTGGTGTATTGCAAGACGACGGTGAGCGAAATGCATGAACTGGGGGTGGCGCCCAATGCCCATATGCTGGGTATTGCCTGGCAGATCAAGACGGGGGTGGATGCGCTGGTCAGCGGCTTCGGTCGCCTGGGAACCGATCCAAAATCCGCGCAGGTGGAGGCGGACGCCGCCCGCCACGCCGACCGCAAGGCGGAGAAACTCTACCGGCAGGCCCTGGCCGAGCTTTTCCAGGGGGAGGATTATCTGGGAATGTTCAAGCAGCGGGAAATCTACCGCCACCTGGCCAACGCTTCACACCGCATGGCCCATGCGGGGAACACCTTGCACGATATCCTGGTGAAGATTACTTAGGATGTACTGCGGCCGGGCGGTGCTGGGGGCTGTATTTCATATCTTCGCCCAGGACATGGTTTTGCAGCCAGTGGGTGAGGAACTCCAGGGTCTGATGGCCGATGTGCTCCTTTTCGCCAAGAAAGAACTGCAACCGCAATTTCTCGATTTTCTTCACCATTTCCTCGTGCAGGCGCTGGTGGCGGGCAAGATCGGGATAGTCCGTGGCGCGCATGTACTCCTCTTCCCGCTCGAAGTGCTCTTCGGTATAGCGGACCAGGTCATCCAGCACGTGCTCTATCTCGGGGGCGTTTCCCAAGTCGTCCATGGATGCCAGGCGGTCGATGAGCGTCACCAGGAAACGATGGTCCCGGTCCAGGTCCTCGACCCCTACGCTCATGCTGCTGTCCCACTCGAATTTGGCCGGCTGGTGCGTGCTCATTGTTGTCCCCGAATTCTATTTGTTTTCCCCTCCCATTATAGGGGAGTGCTCGCCGACAAGGAACCGTCAACCCTCGAACCGGATAGGGTTTTCGGGTATCATTCGCCTTATTTTTCCTCACTTTCCGGTTGATTTCATGTCCGAGCCCATCCGCCTCCGTGGCAGCAACGCCCTCTCCGCTTTTCGCTTCGCCAAGCTCCTGTCCCGGCTGCAAGCCGCCGTCCCCGCCCTCGACCACCTGTACGCCGAATACTGGCACTTCGTCGAGGCGTCCCGGCCCCTGGAGGAGAACGAGCGCCGGACCCTGGAACGCATCCTGACCTACGGCCCGGCCAGCACCACGGAAGAGCCCCGGGGCGAGCTGTTCCTGGTGACCCCTCGCCTGGGCACCATTTCCCCCTGGTCCACCAAGGCGTCGGACATCGCCAAACACTGCGGCCTGGAAGGCGTGGCCCGCATCGAGCGCGGCGTAGCGTACTTCCTGGCGAAGAAGGACGGCTCCGCTTTCACCGCCGCCGAGAAGGCGGCCCTGGTTCCCCTGATCCACGACCGCATGACCGAGACCGTGCTGCCCAAGCTCGAGGATGCCGCCCGCCTGTTCCATCACGTAGCGCCCCAGCCCCTGACCAGCGTGGACATCCTGGCCGGCGGCAAAGCGGCCCTGGAAGCGGCCAACAAGGAAATGGGCCTGGCCCTGTCCCCGGACGAAATCGACTACTTGGTGGAGAACTTCTCCCGCATAGGCCGCAACCCCACCGACGTGGAACTGATGATGTTCGCCCAGGCCAACTCGGAGCACTGCCGCCACAAGATTTTCAACGCCGACTGGGTGATCGACGGCGAGAAACAGCCCCACTCCCTCTTCGGCATGATCCGCAATACCCACCAGAAGAGCCCGAAAGGCACGGTGGTGGCGTATTCGGACAACTCCTCGGTGATCGAGGGCGCCAAGATCGAGCGCTTCTACCCCGGCGAAGCCAACCGATACGGCTACGTGGAGGACGAAACCCACATCCTGATGAAGGTGGAGACCCACAACCACCCCACGGCCATTTCCCCCTTCCCCGGTGCCGCCACCGGTTCCGGCGGCGAAATTCGCGACGAGGGCGCTACCGGCACCGGCTCCAAGCCCAAGGCCGGCCTGTGCGGTTTTTCCGTCTCCAACCTGAATATCCCCGACCTGCCCCAGCCCTGGGAGCAGCCCGCCTACGGCAAGCCGTCCCGCATCGCTTCGGCACTGCAGATCATGCTGGAAGGTCCCATCGGCGCCGCCGCCTTCAACAACGAATTCGGCCGCCCCAACCTGGCGGGCTACTTCCGCACCTTCGAGGAAGACGCCGCCGGCGAGCGCCGCGGCTACCACAAGCCCATCATGCTGGCGGGGGGCGTGGGCAACATCTCCGCCAAGCACGCCTTCAAGCAGGAGGCGCCCACCGGCGCCCTCTACATCCAGCTCGGCGGCCCCGGCATGCTGATCGGCCTCGGCGGCGGCGCGGCGTCCAGCATGGATACCGGCGCCAACGCCGAGAACCTGGACTTCGATTCGGTGCAGCGGGGCAACCCGGAAATGCAGCGCCGCGCTCAGGAAGTCATCGACCGCTGCTGGCAGCTGGGGGACAAGAACCCCATCCTGTCCATTCACGACGTGGGCGCCGGCGGCATCTCCAATGCCCTGCCGGAACTGGCCCACGGCGCCGGGAAGGGCGCCTGGGTCAGGTTGCGGGACGTGCCCTCCGAGGAACCCGGCATGTCCCCGCGGGAAATCTGGTGCAACGAGGCTCAGGAGCGCTACATGTTGGCAATCCGCGCCGAGGATTACGAGCTGTTCAAGGGCCTGTGCGAGCGGGAGCGCTGTCCCTTTGCCGTCGTGGGCACCGCCACCGAGGAATTGCATCTGACGGTGGAAGACAGCCACTTCGGCAACAAAGCGGTGGACATGGAGCTTTCCGTCCTGCTGGGCAAGCCGCCCAAGATGACCCGGGACGTCAAGCGCGTCCAGCGGAGTCTCCCCGATCTGGACTTGGCGGGCATCAGCCTCAAGGATGCCGCCTATCGCGTGCTGCGAATGCCCTCCGTGGCCGACAAGACCTTCCTGATTTCCATCGGCGACCGCACCGTGGGCGGCATGACCGCCCGGGACCAGTTCGTCGGCCCCTGGCAGACGCCGGTAGCCGACGTGGCGGTGACCTTGATGGGCTTCCACACCACCCGCGGCGAAGCCTTCGCCATGGGCGAGCGCACGCCTTTGGCCCTGATCGACGGCCCGGCCTCCGGCCGCATGGCGGTGGGTGAGGCGGTGACCAACATCGCCGCCGCCCTGATCGGCGACATCGGCGACATCAAGCTGTCCGCCAACTGGATGGCCGCCGCCGGCCATCCCGGCGAGGATGCCATTCTGTACGACACGGTGCGGGCCGTCGGCCTGGAGCTGTGCCCGGCCCTGGGAATCAGCATCCCGGTGGGCAAGGATTCCATGTCCATGAAGACGGTCTGGGAGGACGGCGGCGACAGGAAGGCGGTGACTTCGCCCTTGTCCCTCATCGTTTCTTCCTTCGCGCCGACCCCCGACGCCACCAAAACCCTGACGCCGCAACTGCGGACCGACGCCGGCGACACGGACCTGCTCCTGATCGATCTGGGCAACGGCCAGTGCCGCCTGGGCGGCTCCGCCCTGGCCCAGGCCTACAAGCAGCTGGGCAACGCCGCCCCCGACTTGGACGAGCCGGCCCGACTGAAAGCCTTCTTCGCCACCATCCAGCAGATGAACCGGGACGGGAAAATCCTCGCTTACCACGACCGTTCCGACGGCGGCCTCTTCGCCGCCCTGTGCGAGATGATGTTCGCCGCTCATGCCGGCGTGACCGTGGATCTGGACGAGCTGTGTTTCGCCCGTCTCCAGGCCGACGCCGAGGCACTCGGCGTGGATATCGACCCCCATGCCCTGCACTTGCCGGCTTTGCTGTCGGTGCTGTTCAACGAGGAACTCGGGGCGGTGCTGCAGGTGCGCCGCAGCGAGACGGCCTCGGTGATGCAGGCCTTTTTCGACGCCGGCCTGCGCTCCGAACTGCATGTCATCGGCAGTGTCAATGGCGACGACGCCTTCCGCATCCTGCGGGACGGCAAGCCGGTATTCGACGAGCGTCGGGTGGACCTGCAGCGGGCCTGGTCCGAAACCACTTTCCACATGCAGCGCCTGCGGGACAACCCGGAGTGCGCCCAGCAGGAGTACGACCGTCTCCTGGACGCCAAGGACCCCGGCCTTTGCGCCGAGTTGAGCTTCAATCCTGCCGACGATATCGCGGCACCCTACGTCGCCAAGGGCGCCAAGCCCCGCATGGCCATCCTGCGGGAGCAGGGCGTCAACGGCCAGGTGGAAATGGCCGCCGCCTTCGACCGCGCCGGCTTCGAGGCGGTGGACGTGCACATGAGCGACGTCATCGCAGGACGCGTGTCCCTCAAGGACTTCAACGGCCTCGTGGCCTGCGGCGGCTTCTCCTACGGGGACGTGCTGGGAGCCGGGGAGGGCTGGGCCAAGTCCATCCTGTTCAACAACCGCGCCCGCAGCGAATTCGAAGCCTTCTTCCAGCGGAGGGACTCCTTCGCCCTGGGCGTGTGCAACGGCTGCCAAATGATGAGCAACCTGCACGAAATCATCCCCGGCGCCGATTCCTGGGCCCACTTCGTGCGCAACAAGTCGGAGCAGTTCGAGGCCCGCTTCGTCATGGTGGAGGTGGCGAAATCCCCGTCCCTGTTCCTGGACGGCATGGCCGGCAGCCGCCTGCCCATCGTGGTGGCCCACGGCGAGGGCTATGCCGAGTTCCGCGATGCCGCCCACCTGCAAAGCGCCCAGCCTCTCGTGGCACTGCGCTACGTGGACCACTATGGCAAGCCCACGGAAACCTATCCCCTGAATCCCAACGGTTCGCCCCAGGGCATCACCGGCCTCACCACGCCGGACGGCCGCTTCACCATCATGATGCCCCATCCCGAGCGGGTGTTCCGCGCCGCCCAGTACTCCTGGCGGCCCGAGGGCTGGGGCGAGGATGGCCCCTGGCTGCGTATGTTCCGTAACGCCCGCAAGTGGCTGGGGTAATTCCCGCTCGCCGTCGGGGTTGAACAACCCCCATCCGTGCGCCATAGTAGGGTAAGTGTGGGTCACGGGATACGGGAAAGATGCAATACAAGGACTACTACAAGATCCTCGGGGTGGATAAAAGCGCCAGTCCCGAGGCGATCAAGAAGGCCTACCGGCTGCTGGCGCGCAAGTACCACCCGGATGTCTCCAAGGAAGCCAACGCCGAGGAGAAATTCAAGGAGGTGGCGGAAGCCTACGAAGTCCTGAAGGACCCGGAGAAGCGTGCCGCCTACGATCAGCTCGGCACTTACCAACCCGGCCAGGATTTCCGCCCGCCGCCCGATTGGGAACAACATTTCGGCCCCGGTCATTTCCATTTCAGTTCCCATGGGGGCGGGGATTTCAGCGATTTCTTCTCTGAGCTTTTCGGCATGGGGTCCCGTGGCGCTCGTACCGGCGGCGGTTTCGCCATGCACGGTCAGGATGTCGAGGTACAGGTGCCCGTCAGCCTGGAAGAATCCCTCCATGGCACGGAAATCAACCTGCAGCTGGCCGTGGTCGAGCTGGGGGAGGGCGGGGCGCCGCAGCGGGTGCCCAAGACCCTCAAGGTCCGCATTCCCAAGGGCGTGACGGAGGGCCATCGCCTGCGGGTGCCGGGCAAGGGCGGAAAAGGCATGGGAGGCGCTCCCGACGGCGACCTGTACCTGGTTGTCACCCTCAAGCCCCACCCCCTTTTCAAGCCCAGCGGCCATGATTTGTATCTGGAAGTGCCGGTGACTCCCTGGGAGGCGGCCCTGGGGGCCGTCGTGGAAGTTCCTACCCTGGAGGGGCGGGCGCGCATCAAAATCCCCGCGGGTGCCAGGGCTGGCCAGAAACTGCGTTTGGCTGGCAAGGGCCTACCCAAGCACGGGCATGGGGCCGGTGATCTTTACGCCGTGGTGCAGGTGGTGACCCCCCCCCAGCCGTCCGAGAAAGAGAAGGCCCTGTTCGAGGAACTGGCCAGGGTATCCGACTTCAATCCCCGCCGCCATTTCGGAGGAGTTTGAGATGAATTTCGAATCCTATGCCGATTGTTTTTCGCTTCTGGACGATAGTCGGCGGGCGACGCTGTCCGACCTGATGCGCGTATCCGGCCTGAACGATGCGGAACTGCTGGAGCTGGTGGAGTTCGGCGTCTTCGAGCCGGTGGAGGAGGGGGCGACCCCGCTGTTCGCCGCCCATAGTCTGATCTTGGCCCGAAAAGCCGGACGGCTGCGGCGGGATTTCGGTGCCAATGTTCCAGGCTTGGCCCTGGCCTTGATTTATCTGCAGCGCATCGAGGAACTGGAGTCGCGTCTGCGGGAGTTGGAGTGCCAATTGCCGCGCTGAATGGTTTTTTCCGAGTCGTCAACGAAAGGAGTCGCGATGTACGAGAAGAATTCGCCTTACGAGGTGGAGCTGAAAGCCGGTCAAACCGTTTATCTGTGCCGTTGCGGCAAGACCCAAAGCGCGCCCTATTGCGACGGTAGCCACTCCTCCCTTGGCGGCGTTGTCGAGCCCTTGGCGCACACGGCGGACAAAGACGGCAAGGTATACGTTTGCGGTTGCGGCAAGAGCGCCGATATTCCCTGGTGCGACGGCTCGCACAGCCGGTAGCCGCGCCATGAAAAAACCCCTTGCCGTTGCCGGCAAGGGGTTTTTCTTTCTGGCGTCCGGGATTACTTGTCGGCGCCTTCGATTTTCGCCTGCTTGCGCAGATCGGCGATGACCCCCTGGATTTCCTGCTGTTCCAGACGCTGACGCAGCGCTTCCTGCACGCTGTTGAAGTCCGGAGACTTGAGGGGGCGGATGTCTTCCAGCTTGATGATGTGCCAGCCGTACTGGGTTTGCACGGGGTCGCTGACCTCGCCTTTCTTCAGCTTCGCCAGGGCGTTGCCGAATTCGGGCACCACGTTGCCGCGGGCGATCCAGCCAAGCTCGCCGCCACGGGCCTTGGAGCCGGGGTCCTGGGACTTTTCGCTGGCGAGCTTGTCAAATTTGGCGCCTTTCTTCAGTTGGGCCTCGATGTCCTTGGCCTCGGCTTCGCTGTTCACCAGGATGTGGCGGGCCTGATACTCCTTGTCGCCCATGGCGACCTTGATTCGCTCGTATTCCGCCTTGACGGCGCTGTCGCTGATCGGGTGGTTCTTCACGTAGTCCTGCAGGTAGGCACGGACCAGCACGCTCTGGCTGGCAAGCTGCATTTGGGCGGCTACTTCGGCATTCTTGTCCAGGCCGCGCTTTTTCGCTTCCTGGGAAACCACTTCCCGGGCGATCAGGTCGTCGCGGATGGCGCGGCGCAGTTCGGGGCTGTCGGGCTGGCCCTGGGCGGCCCGTTCCTTGGCCAGGACCCCGACCAGGGATTCGCTGATGGCCGTGCCGTTTACCGTCACGTCGGCGAAGCAGGTGGAAGCGGAAAGCATCCCGGCGAAACCGGCCAGGAGAATACGTGCTTTGAGAGACTTCATGGGATTTTCGTCCTTATGGGTGTGAAAGTCAGGTGAACTCAGATTTCCTGCTCAGTGTACGCCTTTATGCTGAGGGCGTGGATTTCGTTTTGTTTCAACAGGTCGTCCAGGGCATCGTAAACCAGGCGA
>JBFXHL010000024.1:0-29187 GCA_050177075.1 Sulfuricellaceae bacterium
TTCCGATCTACCGTTCTAGGCCTTCAACCGCCTCCACAGGGTCGTCCGGCTGATGCCCAGGCGTTTCGCCGCCATGCCCTGGTCGCCGCCGCACTCCGCCAGGACCTGGCGGATATGGGCCCGCTCCCGGGAACGGCTGGCCGCCTTGAAATCCCGCCCCTCCGTCTCCGCAACCCCCTCGAACAGCTCCGGCACGGCGCCGCGCAGCAGGGTTTCGTCCGGCACCTCATCCTCCTGGCAAAAAACCGCCAGCCGCTCGACGACATTCTCCAACTCCCGGATGTTGCCGGGCCAGGCATAGGCGCCGAAGCGGGGCAGCCATTGCTCCAGCATCCGCTCGCGCCGCGACGGCGCGAACGTGCCGAGGAAGCGCCCGGCCAGGGCGGGGATGTCTTCCCGGCGCTCCCGTAGGGGCGGCAGGTGGAGATTGAGGATATTCAGGCGGTAGAAGAGGTCCTCGCGGAAATCCCCCGCCGCCACCAGGGCCCGCAGGTCCCGGTTGGTGGCGGCGATGATGCGCACGTCCACGGGAGTGGGGTCGGTGGCCCCCAGGCGCAGCACCTCCTTCTCCTGCAGCACCCGCAGCAGTTTGGCCTGGAGGGACAGGGGCAGCTCGCCGATTTCGTCCAGGAACAGGGTGCCGGTATGGGCGCTTTCCACCAGGCCCGCCTTGCCCCCCCTGCGGCTGCCGGTGAAAGCCCCCTCCTCGTAGCCGAAGAGCTCCGATTCCAGCAGGGTTTCCGCCACGGCCGCGCAGTTGATGGCGACGAAAGGCGCGGCGCGGCGCGGGCTGGCGTTGTGGATGCCCTGGGCGAAAAGCTCCTTGCCGGTGCCGGATTCGCCGCCGATCAGCACCGTGGCGTCCACCCGCGCGTAGCGGACGGCGGTCTCCCGGGCGGCGCGAATGAGGGGGGAAGCGCCGACGATGTCCTCCAGCCGGTAGCGGGCGTTGAAGTGGCGCGGCCGGCTGACGGTGCGCAGGGTGCGGTCGGCGCGCTGGATGGCGTTGGCGTCCTGGCAGGTGAGCACGGCGCCGGTCAGCGCCCCGCCTTCCCGCAGGGGGATGCGGTTGACCACCAGGGTGCGCTTGCCCAGGCGCTGGATGCGCTCCACGTCCGCCTCGCCGCCCGCCAGCACGCCGTCCAGGGACAGTTCCGGCGCCAGTTCGGCCAGGGCCCGCCCCAGGGCCCGTTCCTCCGCCACGCCCAAGAGCGCCGCCATGGGTGGGTTGAGGGATTGGATGCGTCCCGCCCGGTCCACCGCCGCCACCGCCTCGTCCAAGTGGCGCAGGATGGAGTCCAGCCACTCCCGCCGCGCCTCCTCCGCCTGGGCCAACCGGGCGATGTCGATGGCGTCCTCCACCGCCCGCCGCACCGAGGCGGCGGAATAAAGGAACACCCCGGCCATCCCCGCCTCCACCGCCAGGCGATTGACCATGCTGGACCCCACCACCACCCGGTAGCCCGCTCCGGCCAGCTCCTGCACCCGCCGCCGGGCATCCTCGGGGGTGGTGTAGAAACACTGCTCGACCTCCACCTTGAGCAGCTCCTTCACTTCCTCCAGTTCGGCGCGGATGGTCTGGTAGCTGAACAGGGCGATGCGGTCGGATACCTCCCGGGCCTTTTGCAGGGCGTGGAGAATGTCGAAGCCGCTGACCTTGATCTGCACCACCGGGGCGGACAGCTGGCGCCGCAGGTAAGCGCCGTTGGCCCCGGCGGCGATGAACGCGTCCGCCTCGCCGGCAGCCAGCAGCTCCCGGGCGGCCAGCTCCCCTTCCTCGAAGGTTTTGTGGATGACGCGGATTTCCGCGCTGTCGGCGTAGTCGGGGATGAGATCGGGCAGGAATTCGGCGATGCCGAAGCCGATGCCCCAGATTTTGGGCTTACGGGCGGAGTCGGGCACGACTTGTTTCACTATCGAAATGTATTGGTTTCACCATTGAAACACAAGAAGAGCCGGGGTTCAATGAAATCAGCCCATTAGCGCCTGGCACGGCCATTGCAGCGCCCATGGCAGCGTTTCAACAGGACCCCGACCATGAATCCCTCCTCTGCCGGCGCCCGCTTCCGCGCCGCCGTCGCCGCCGAGAAACCCCTCCAGGTCATCGGCGCCATCAATGCCTACCACGCCAAGCTGGCCGAGGCCGTTGGCTACAAGGCCCTCTACATCTCCGGCGGAGGCGTCGCCGCCGGCTCCCTGGGCCTGCCCGACCTGGGCATCACCACCCTCGACGACGTCCTCACCGACCTGCGCCGCGTCACCGACGCCTCCGGGCTGCCGGTGCTGGTGGACATCGACACCGGTTTCGGCGGCGCCTTCAACATCGCCCGCACGGTGAAGGCCATGATCAAGTTCGGCGCCGGCGCGGTGCACATCGAGGACCAGGTGCAGGCCAAGCGCTGCGGCCACCGGCCCGGCAAGGCCATCGTCTCCCAGGCGGAGATGGTGGACCGCATCAAGGCCGCCGTGGACGCCAAAACCGACCCGGACTTCGTCATCATGGCCCGCACCGACGCCCTCGCCGTGGAGGGTCTGCAGGCCGCCGTCGACCGGGCCTGCGCCTACGTCGAGGCGGGGGCGGACATGATCTTTCCCGAGGCCATAACCGAGCTTGCCATGTATAAGCAGTTCGCCGCGGCGGTGAAGGTGCCGGTGCTGGCCAACATCACCGAATTCGGCGCCACGCCGCTGTTCACCGTGGAGGAATTGGCGAGGGCCGACGTCTCCCTGGCGCTTTATCCCCTCTCCGCCTTCCGCGCCATGAACCAGGCCGCCCTCAAGGTCTACCAGGCGATCCGCGAGGACGGCACGCAGAAGAACGTCCTCGGCCTGATGCAAAGCCGCATGGAGCTTTACGATTACCTCGGCTACCATGCCTATGAACAGAAGCTGGACCAGCTCTTTGCCCAGGAGAAAAAATCATGAGCGAGACCCCTGCCCCGCCGAAGAAGAAATCCGTCGCCCTGTCCGGGGTCAATGCCGGCACCACCGCCGTGTGCACCGTGGGCCATTCCGGCAACGACCTCCACTACCGGGGCTATGACATCCTGGAGCTGGCGGAGAAATCCACCTTCGAGGAAGTGGCCTACCTGCTGATCCACGGCCACCTGCCGAACCTCTCCGAACTGAACGATTACCGCCAGAAGCTGAAATCCCTGCGGGGCCTGCCGGTTCAGCTGAAGACGGTACTGGAGCAGATTCCCCCCTCCGCCCACCCCATGGACGTGATGCGCACCGGCTGCTCGGTGCTGGGCTCTCTCCTGCCGGAAAAGGATGACCACAGCCTCCAGGGCGCCCGGGACATCGCCGACCGCCTGGTGGCCTCCTTCGGCTCCCTGCTGCTCTACTGGTGGCACTACGCGGTCAACGGCAAGGCGATCGAAGTGGAGAGCGACGACGACACCGTGGCCGGGCATTTTCTCCATCTGCTCCACGGCCACCCCCCCTCCGAGTTGCACCGCAAGGCCCTGGACACCTCCCTCATCCTCTACGCCGAGCACGAGTTCAACGCCTCCACCTTCACCGCCCGGGTCGTCGCCGGCACCCTGTCCGACATTTACTCCTGCATCACCGCCGCCATCGGCGCCCTGCGGGGCCCCAAGCACGGCGGCGCCAACGAGGCGGCCATGGAGATCATCCGCCGCTACCACAACCCGGACGAAGCGGAGGCCGACATCCGCGCCCGGCTGGAGCGCAAGGAAATCGTCATCGGCTTCGGCCATCCGGTCTACACCACCGGCGACCCGCGCAACGTGGCCATCAAGGAAGTTTCCCGCCGCCTGTGCGAGGCGGGCGGCAACCGAAACCTGTTCGCCATTTCCGACCGCATCGAGTCGGTGATGTGGGACACCAAGAAGATGTTCCCCAACCTGGACTGGTACTCCGCCTCCAGCTACCACATGATGGGCGTGCCGACGGAGATGTTCACCCCCCTCTTCGTCATCGCCCGCACCACCGGCTGGGCGGCCCACGTCATCGAGCAGCGCATCGACAACAAGATCATCCGTCCCAACGCCGAGTACGTGGGCCCGGACAACCGGCCCTACGTGCCCATCGAGCGGCGCGACTAGGCCGCGCCTCCTTCAACCACGAGGAAAGCATTCATGTCGTCCCACATCTCCAACGTCCGCCCCCGGCCCGATCAGGTACTGGTGGATATCGCCGATTATGTCTGCGACTACGAAGTCCGCTCAGGCGAAGCCTACAACACCGCCCGCCTGTGCCTGATGGACACCCTGGGCTGCGGCCTGGAAGCCCTGTCCTACCCCGCCTGCACCAAGCTGCTGGGGCCCATCGTTCCCGGCACCATCGTCCCTAACGGCGCCAAGGTGCCCGGCACCCAGTTCCAGCTCGACCCGGTGAAGGCCGCCTTCGATATCGGCGCCATGATCCGCTGGCTGGACTTCAACGACACCTGGCTCGCCGCCGAATGGGGGCACCCCTCCGACAACCTGGGCGGCATCCTCGCCGCCGCCGACTGGCTTTCCCGCACCCGGGTGGCCGAGGGCAAGGCGCCCCTGACCATGAAGGACGTGCTCACGGCCATGATCAAGGCCCACGAAATCCAGGGCTGCCTGGCCCTGGAAAACGCCTTCAACAAGGTGGGACTGGACCACGTGATTCTGGTGAAGGTCGCCTCCACCGCCGTGGTGACGAGGCTCCTAGGCGGCACCCGGGAGGAGGTCATCGACGCCGTGTCCCACGCCTGGCTCGACGGCCAGGCCCTGCGCACCTACCGCCACGCCCCCAACACCGGCTCCCGCAAGTCCTGGGCCGCCGGCGACGCCACCAGCCGCGCCGTGCGCCTGGCGCTGATGGTGCTGAAGGGCGAGATGGGCTATCCCGCCGTCCTGACCACCAAGACCTGGGGCTTCTACGACGCCCTGTTCCGCGGCAACGAATTCAAGTTCCAGCGCCCCTACGGCTCCTACGTCATGGAGCACGTGCTGTTCAAGATCAGCTTCCCCGCCGAGTTCCACTCCCAGACCGCGGTGGAGGCCGCCTTCACCCTCCACGGCAAGCTGGCGGCCATGGGCAAAAGCGCTGCCGATATCAAGAAGATCACTATCCGCACCCACGAGGCCTGCATCCGCATCATCGACAAGAAGGGCCCCCTGAACAACCCGGCGGACCGGGACCACTGCGTGCAGTACATGGTGGCCGTGCCGCTGCTCTTCGGCCGCCTCACCGCCGCCGACTACGAGGACGAGGTGGCCGCCGACCCGCGCATCGACGAACTGCGGGACAAGATCACCTGCGTCGAGGACCCCCAGTTCACCCAGGACTACCACGACCCGGAGAAACGCTCCATCCCCAACGCCCTGACGGTGGAACTCAACGACGGCACGGTGCTGGAGGAAGTGGTGGTGGAGTACCCCATCGGCCACCGCCGCCGCCGCGCGGAGGGCATTCCCCACCTGCTCGAGAAGTTCAAGGTCAACCTCAATCGCCGCTTTCCCGCCAAGCAGCAGCGGGCCATCCTGGCCTTGTGCGAGAGCCAGGAACGACTGGAAGCCACGCCGGTCAACGAATTCGTCGACCTGTTCGCGATCTGAGCCGCCCCCGCGAAGGAAACCCCTAAAAAATCTCTTGCATTATGTCTTATATAAGATACAATTCGTAGCGCATGTTAAGTGTGTGTCCTCCTGTACGGGCGGTTTGAAAAAACCGCCCGTCTTTTTTTGTCGACGCCCGCCCCATGACAATGGCCTATACTGGAATCTCCCCACTGTTCCATGGAGGCTCCCATGGCCAAGTCCCATCCCTTTCTCACCGACATCAAGACCCTGCGCAAGCGCGCCCGCCAGCACATCGAGCAAGGGGCCGTCACCCCCGGCTACAAGGCCGACCGGGAAACCATGGTCAAGCTGCTGAACGAGGCCCTGGCGACGGAAATCGTCTGCGTCTTGCGCTACAAGAGGCATTTCTTCATGGCCAGCGGCATCAACGCCCAGAGCGTGGCCCAGGAATTTCTCCAGCACGCCAACGAGGAACAGCTGCATGCCGACCAGATCGCCCAGCGCATCGTGCAGTTGGGCGGCGAGCCCAATTTCTCACCCGAGGGTCTGCTCACCCGTAGCCACGCCGAGTACGTGGAGGGCAAGGATTTGGTGGACATGATCAAGGAAGACCTGGTGGCCGAGCGCATCGCCATCGACAGCTACCGGGAAATGGTGGCCTACGCCGGCAACGACGACCCCACCACGCGCCGCATGCTGGAGGGCATCCTCGCCATGGAGGAGGAGCATGCCGACGATCTGGTGAACCTGCTGGAAGAGCTCGGCCACTAGCCGCGCCGAACCCTGCACCCGCCAGCGGTCCTCGCGACCGCAAGGTGTAGGCCCTAGCCGACCGCGGCGCCATTCCCCGGCGGAGGCGCCACGGGACAGGATACGGTGAACTCCGCCCCGCCCTCCACATTGCGCGCCTCGATGCGGCCATCCATGTTGCTTTCGACGATGATCTTCGACATGTAGAGACCGATGCCGGTGCCGCTCTCCTTGGTGGTGAAATAGGGGTCGAAAATCTTCGCCATGACGGCCTCGTCGATTCCCCCTCCGCTATCCCGGACGGTAAGGAAAATCCGCTCTCCATCCGTCCGCAAGCGGATAATGATGCGCCCCTCGGCGTTGCCCCGCCCCAGGATGGCCTCCTTGGCGTTGCTGAGGATATTCAGCAGCACCTGGGAATATTCGTTGGGATAACCCCAGGCCACGGCATCCTCCTCCCCATCCAGGGTCACCAGGATGTTGTGGTTCTTGAGGCTGGCGCCGAGAATGGCGAGGGTGTCCTCCACCGCCTGCAGCACGCTGAAACGGACTTTCTTTTTGTTGGGACGGAAAAAGTTGCGGAAGTCGTCGATGGTGGCGGACATGCGCCGGATCATGCGCTGCCCTTCCTCCACCGACTGGTCCAGGGCTTCCGCGTCCAACTCGTCGAACTCGTAGGCGTCCTTGATGTTGGCCAGCAGCAGGGCGAGGGCGTTGAGGGGCTGACGCCACTGGTGGGCGATGTTGCCGATCATCTCCCCCATGGCCGCATGGCGGGACTGCTGGATCAGCAGGCGCTCCTGCTGGAGGTTCTTTTCCACCTCCTCCCGAACCTGCTGTTCCAGGTTCTCGTTGAGGTGGCGCAGCTCGTCCTCCATCCGCTTGCGCTCGGTGATGTCGATGCCGATGGTGATCAGGTATTCCACTTTTCCCTGGCCGTCCCGCAGCGCGGCGTTGGACCAGTCGAAAAGCCGTCGGGAACCGTCCTTCATCAGCCAGTGGTTCTCGTAGCGGGGCACGATGTCCCCCTCCATGATGCGCTCAAACACCTGGCTTACGCGCGCGCCCTCCTCCTCCGGCAGGAAGCATTCCCAGAAATGCCGGCCGATCACTTCCTCGGCGGCATAGCCGGTAATTCTTTCCGCCGTGCGGTTAAAGCGCACCACCCGACCCTTCCGGTCCAGCACCGCGATCAGGCTCCCCGCCGCGTCCAGCACCGCCTCGGAGAAGTCCCGCTCCCGCCGCAGGGCGATCTCCGCCTCCCGGCGCTCGGTGGCGTCTCGCCCCAGGATCACCAGGGCACGCCGGGAACCGTCCTCGCCGAACAGGGGAATCTTGCTCACCTCGAAGTAGCGCGGCTTTCCCGCGCCAGAGGGAATCACCTCCACCTCGTGCAGGACGCCCCCTTGCGCCCACGCCCGCTCGTCGCTGGCCTGGCAGGCGGCATGGATTTCCCGAAGATGGGGCCGCAACGCGGCCAGTTCGGCGTCCGTTTTCCCCTGCCAGGAGACCCCCTCGAGGTCGAACAGACGCTTCGCCGGGGTATTGATGATCCGCCAGCGCCCCTCGCCGTCCTTGAAGAACACCGCGTCCGGCAGGGCCTCGATCAGGGTGGCGAGGCGTTCCTCGCTTTCCCGCAGCCCCTGCAGGGTTTGACGTTGCTGGGAGATATCGACGTAGGCCGCCACATAGTTGGTGAGAGCCCCGTCCTTCTCGCGCACGGCGCTGATTTTGACCCGCAGGGGCAACAGCGTGCCGTCCTTGCGCCGGTTCCAGATTTCCGACACCCATTCGCCGCAGCTCGCCAGGGTCTGCCACATGCGGCGGTAAAAAGCGGAGTCGTGGCGACCGGACTTGAACAGACGAGGATTCTGGCCGATGAGCTCGTCAGGGGAATAGCCGAACATCTCGGCGAAGGCAGGGTTGACCGATTCGATGGCGCCGTCGGGAGCCGTCACCATGATACCCTCGAGGGTGGTTTCGCTGACCTTTTCCGCCAGCAGGAGGGAATGCTGGGACAGGCGGAAGCGCTCCTCCTGCTCACGCAGGGCCTCCTGTAGCTCCCGTACGTAATTCTGCTCGATGGAGGCGAGCAGGTCGCCATAAGAGACGAGCCCGAGCAGTTCGCCGCCCTCCCCCACCACGCCCAGGTGGCGGAAGCGTTTCTCGGTGAACAGCTTGCGGGCATGGAACAGGCTGTCCCGGGCGGCCACGGTGACCAGCGGGAAAGACGCCACCTCGCCCAGGGCGGCGGCCACCCTCCCCTCGCCGATGAGGCGGACGATGTCCCGCTCGGTCAGGATGCCGAGCCGGCCGGCCTCCTCCACCACCACGGCGTCCCAGCGCCCGCTCCGCATGCGGGCCGCCGCCTCGGCAACGGTAGCGCCGGCGCCGAGTAGGACGGGCTGCCCCGACATGACCGCGCCAACCTCCCTCAGGTGAACAAAAAATTCGATACCTTGGTTCTGCACCACGTCGGTCTGGGTCACCATGCCCAGCACCGCTCCCGCCCCATCGGTCACCAGGAAATGGCGCGCGCCTTCCTGCTTGAAGCGCAGGGACGCCTCCCCGAGGGGCATGTCGGCAGGGATGGTCTTGACCGGCGAGCTCATGACGCAGGAAATGGGCGTATCCAGTACCCCTTGCGCCCCCAAGTCGAGGGCGATGGCATCCCGCTCGGTCCAGATGCCCACCACTTCCCCGCCTTCCCGCACCACCATGGAGCCGCAGCGGGCCGCGCTCATGGCGGCGGCGGCCTCGCGGATGGTCGTTCCGGGCTTACACTCCAGCAGCTTCGGCTGGACAATATGACCAACGGTCAGCATATCGGTCATCCTCTGGCTCCACAGTTGCCAGTGGCGTATCAGCTCCGGTAGTCGGCGTTGATGCGCACGTAGTCGTAGGAAAAATCGCAGGTCCACACGGTGGTGGAAGCCTGGCCGCGGTTGAGCTCCACCCGCACCGTGATCTCCGCCTCCTTCATCACCCGCTGGCCGTCCTCTTCCCGGTAGCTGGCGGCGCGGCCGCCGTTTTCCGACACCAGCACGTCGCCCAGGTAGAGTTTCACCCTGGCCACGTCCAGATCCTCGATGCCGGCGTAGCCGATGGCCGCCTGGATGCGCCCCAGGTTGGGGTCGGAGGCGAAGAAAGCGGTTTTCACCAGGGGCGAGCGGGCGATGGCGTAGGCCACCTTGGCGCATTCCGCGTCATCGGCACCGCCGTTCACTTCCACGGTGATGAACTTGGTGGCCCCTTCCCCGTCCCGCACGATGGCCTGGGCCAGGGTGGCCGCCACTTCGGTCAGCGCCGCGCGGAAGGCTTCGTATTCGGCGCTGTTGGGATTGGTGATCTCCGCCATGGCCGCCTGGCCGGTGGCGATGAGCATGAAGGAATCGTTGGTGGAGGTGTCGCCGTCCACGGTGATGCGGTTGAAGGAACGATCCGCGGCGTAACGCACTGCCGCTTCCACCAGGGGCTGGCTGATCTTGGCGTCGGTAGCGACGTAGCCCAGCATGGTGGCCATGTTGGGATGAATCATCCCCGAGCCCTTGGCGATGCCGGTGATGGTCACCGGCGCGCCGCCGATGTCCACCCGCTTGGAAAGGGCTTTGTGGACGATGTCGGTGGTCATGATGGCCTGGGCCGCGTTATGCCAGTTGTCGGACCGGAGGTCAGCCACGCAGCGGGGCAGGCCGGCGATGATCTTATCCACCGGCAAGGGCTCCATGATCACCCCGGTGGAGAAGGGCAGCACCTGCCCCGCCTCGCAGCCCAGCAGGGCCGCGAGTTCGGCGCAGGTCTTGTGGGCGCGGGCGAGGCCCTCCTCGCCGGTGCCGGCGTTGGCGTTGCCGGTGTTGACCACCAAAGCGCGAATCTCGTTGCCGGCGGCCAGATGTTCCCGGCACACGGCCACCGGCGCGGCGCAAAAGCGGTTCCTGGTGAAGACGCCGGCAACCCGGGCCCCCTGCTCCAGTTTGATGACCAGCAGGTCCTTGCGGTCGGTCTTTTTGATGCCCGCTTCGGCGATGCCGAGGGTGACGCCCGCGACGGGCAGGAGCTGTTCCGGCGTGGCCGGGGTGAAATTGACTGGCATGGTCTTTCCTGAAAATAAACGTCGAAATTATTCGAGCAAGGACAGGGCCTTCGCTTCGAGCTTGCCGGTGGCGCGGCAGACGGTGCCGTCCTTGCCCCCCACCTGGAAAATGCCGGGGCGGGTCGAATCGAACTCCACCTTGTCGCTGACGGTGTCCGTGGCGGTCGTCCCCAGCTTCCGTACGTAGATGGTTTTGGTCAGGGTGTAATAGGCCTTCGCCCGGGCGCGGGTCTTGCCCACCCCCGCTTCGCTCAGCACCACCTGGACCTTGGCCTCCAGGGCCATCCTCCGCTCCACGGCATAGACGCCCTGGCGGCCGGCGATTTCGTACTCCTGCCGGGCCGAGGCGGCGGGGAAGTCGTATTTCTGCTTGCCCTTGGCGGCCTTGCCGGAGGAAGTGATGCGCCCGCAGTCCACGTAAGGCTCGGGGTCGGCCTTGAAGCGCAGGGCCAGGGAGTGGCCCTGGGCGTTGGCATTGTCGACGCCGAAAGCGGATTTCTCCGCCGCCGCCGTCAGCCCGCCCCATGCCGCTTCCAGCGGCTTGGCCACGGTCTTGGCGTACTTGGAATCGGCGATGGCCTCCGGCTGGCGGTACTCGACCCCCTTTCCGGCAGAAACCGGCGCCGTTCCCCCTGCCGGGCCGCCCCCCATCGTCGCGCAGCCGGCGAGGATGGCCGGGGCTAGCGCCAGTAGCACCGTCATTCTCATGGGCACCTCGAAAAACCGTCGCGAGCGGCCCGAGCGCAAGGCGGACGGAGCGCAGCGACCGAGACATATCAAATCGATAGGCGAGGGAGCGAGCACCGCCCAACGCAGCCATCGGGTGGCGCAGCAGGTTTTTCGAGGTGCCCTCATCAGTATTTCCCCGGCCGTTGCAGGCCCGCTTCCACCTCGTCCCGCTTGGCGGCGCCCGCCAGGATTTCCACCAGTTCCAGGGCGAAATCCATCGCGGTGCCGGGCCCCCGGGAGGTCACCACCTTGCCGTCCCGCACCACCGGCGCCGGGTCCAGCTCGACCCGGGCCGCAGCGTCGAGGAAACCCGGATAGCTGGTGGCCCGCTTGCCCGCCAACAGCCCCGCTTCCGCCAGGACGGCGGGCGAGGCGCAGATGGCGGTGGTGTATTTACCCTCGGCAGCCATCTTCTTGAGCAGGGCGAGGATGCGCGGGTCGTTTTTCAGATGGGTCATACCCGGCATGCCGCCGGGCAGGGCGATCAGGTCGTAATCCTGCCCCAGGGCGGCATCCAGTGACATGTCGGGCACCAGCACCACGCCCCGGCTGGCCTTCACCGGCCCATCGGCCAGTCCCGCCGTCACCACCTCGACCCCGGCACGGCGCAGGATATCGACGACGGTCACCGCCTCCAGTTCCTCGCACCCCGGCGCCAGGGGCACCAATACTTTCGCCATGGCGATACTCCTTGTTTGAAGCCCGTTCGAGGCTATTAGGGTAGCACACCTCAGCCCCGGGGATGGTGCCTGGCGTGCAGCGTCTTCAGCCGTTCCCGCGCCACGTGGGTGTAAATCTGGGTGGTGGAAATGTCGGCGTGACCCAGCAGCATCTGCACCACCCGCAGGTCGGCCCCGTGGTTGAGCAGATGGGTGGCGAAGGCATGACGCAGGGTGTGAGGCGAGAGGCGCTTGGCGATGCCCGCCAGGCCGGCGTAGCGCTTGATGAGATACCAGAAGGCCTGGCGGGTCATGCCGTCCCCCCGGGCCGTGACGAACAGGGCGTCGCTCACGCGGCCGTTGAGCAGGGCGGGACGGGACTCGTGCAGGTAGCGCTGGAGCAACTCCACCGCCGCCTCCCCCAGGGGCACCAGCCGTTCCTTGCCGCCCTTGCCCAGGACCCGCACCACGCCCATGTCCAGGCTGACGCCGGCGAGGGGCAGCCCCACCAGCTCCGATACCCGCAGCCCCGTGGCGTAGAGGGTTTCGAGCATGGCCCGGTCCCGCAGCGGTAACGGCTCGTCGCCCCGGGGCGCGCTCAGGAGCGCTTCCACGTCGGCCTCCGTCAGGCTGTCGGGAAGACAGCGCGGCAGCTTGGGGCTGGCGATCTTCAGGGTCGGGTCGGCATCCAGGCGTCCCTCACGCAACAGCCACTGGTAAAAGCGCTTGAGGGCGGACAGCTCGCGGCTGGCGGTGCTGGCCTTGGTGCGGGAAACACTCAGGCGGTGGGACAGGTAGCCGGCCACGTCCCCCTGTTCCGCCGCCACGAAACCCTTGCCCTGCTTTTCCTCCAGCCAGCCGGCGAAGTGCCGCAGGTCGCTGCGATAACTGTCGAGCGTGTTGCGCGCCAGGCCGTCCTCCAGCCACAGGGCGTCGCAGAACTCGTCAAGGAGCGCCTGGTCGGTAGCCTTCATGGGCAAGCAGCCAGCGTTTGTAATCCAGGGGCGCGCCGTCCCTGGCGTGAGCGAACCCCCCCAGACCCGACTTGGCCACCACCCGGTGACAGGGAATGACCAGCGGCAGCGGATTGGCGCCGCAAGCCTGGCCCACGGCGCGGGGGGAGGACTGGAGTTCCTCGGCCAGGTCGCCGTAGGAGCGCGCACGGCCCGGCGGAATCGCTTGCATCGCCCGCCACACCCGGCGCTGAAAATCGGTGCCGGCGGGGCGCAGGGGCAAATCGAAGACAAAGGAAGCGTCCGCCAGGTAGGCCTGCAGTTGGCGCCAGGCTTCCCTGGCCAGGGGATGCCGCGGCGGGAGCGCCGGCGTGCCGGGCGGCAGGAAGTCGATGGCGGTCAGGGCCGAGCCATCCGTGCGGACGCCCAGCACCGCGAAGGGCGTTTTCAGGCAGGCGACATAGGCGGTCATGACAGTCCTCCGCGGGAAAAAGCCAATGATAGCGAAGCCCCATCAAAGACAAAAGGCGGGCCGGTTTCCCGGTCCCGCCTTCTATTTCGATGCCGCCGCCGATTACTGCTGGGCGCCGCCGGCCTTCTTGGCGGGCAGCTTCTCCTTGATGCGGGCGGACTTGCCGGAGCGCTGGCGCAAGTAGTACAGCTTGGCGCGGCGCACGTCGCCGCGGCGCTTCACCTCGACGCTGGCCACCAGGGGGGAGTAGGTCTGGAAGGTACGCTCCACGCCTTCGCCGGCGGAAATCTTGCGCACGGTGAAGGCGGAATTGAGGCCGCGGTTCTTCTTCGCGATCACCACGCCCTCGTAGGCCTGGAGACGCTCGCGGTTGCCTTCCTTCACCTTCACCTGCACCACCACGGTGTCGCCGGGGGCGAAGTCGGGGAGGGTTTTGCCCAGGCGGGCGATTTCTTCCTGTTCCAGCTTTTGAATCAGATCCATGTTTACAGCTCCTTAGTTTTGGTCATCCTGTTCCTTCTGGTACTCGGCCAGAAGCCCGGACTCCTCTTTTGTCAAAGGCCGCGCCGCCAATAAATCCGGCCGGCGCCGCCAGGTTCTGCCCAACGCCTGCTTGAGGCGCCAGCGGTCGATCTGGGCATGGTTGCCGGACAACAGCACCGGCGGGACCGCCTCCCCCTGGTACACTTCCGGCCTGGTGTAGTGGGGAGTATCCAACAGGCCGCTTACAAACGAATCCTGGACCGCGGAGTCCGCGTCGCCCAGCGCTCCCGGCAAGTGCCGCACGATGGCGTCGATCACCACCATCGCCGCCAGCTCGCCGCCGGAGAGTACATAATCGCCGATGGAGATTTCCTCGTCCACCTGGCGTTGCAACAGCCGCTCGTCGATGCCTTCGTAGCGGCCGGCCAAAAAAATCAGCCCCGGCTCCCGGATCAGCTCCATCACCACGTCGTGGTTCAGTTGCCTGCCCTGGGGGGACAGGTAAACCACCTTGGACCGCGCCACCCCGGCTTCCGCCTGGGCGCTGCGGGCCGCCTCGATCGCCTTGTCCAGGGGCTCGGCCATCATCACCATCCCGGGACCGCCGCCGTAGGGGCGGTCATCCACCGTGCGGTGATTGTCGCTGGCGAAATCCCGCGGATTCCACAGGTGGAGGCTGTACAACCCGTCCTCCGCCGCCCGCCGGGTGATGCCGTGGCGGGTGAGCGCCTCGAACATCGGCGGGAACAGCGTGATGACGTCGAAGCGGGGCGCCATCTTCAGTAATCCACGCCCCAGTCCACCCGTATTTCGCCCGCCTTCAGGTCCACGTCCCGCACATAATGGCCGACGAAGGGAATCAGGCGCTCCGTCTCCCCCGCCACCACCCGCATCACGTCGTTGGCGCCGGTCTCGAACAGGCTGTCCACCGTTCCCAGCATCTCGCCCTGGAGGTTCACCACCCTGAGACCGACGAGGTCGTTCCAGTAGTAGGCGTCCTTCCCGGCTTCCGGCATCTCGCTGCGGGGAACGGCCACCTCGCAGCCCTTGAGGGCCAGGGCGACATCTCGGTCGCTCACGCCTTCCAGGCGGGCCGCCAGTCCCTTGCTGTGCACTTCGCCTTCCAGCAGCCGGTAGGCCTTCCAGTTACCTGCCCTGCCCAGCCACCACACCGGGTAGTCGAACAGGCTGTCGCTTGCTTCGGTATAGGCGTGGACCTTGACCCAGCCCCGCACGCCGAAGGGGGCCGACACGCGCCCCATCACCACCAGATCCGAGGGAACGGAAAACGCGTCGCCTGCCATGAACCAGCCGTCCGGGCGTTTTCCGCTACCCGGAAAATCAGGCGGCGGCTTTGCCGGCGCGCTTCACCAGACGGGCAACGGTATCGGACAGCTGCGCGCCGTTACCTTGCCAGTAAGCCAAGCGCTCCTGGTCGATGCGCAGGCCTTCCTGGGTTTCCCCGGCGACGGGGTTGTAGAAGCCGACGCGCTCGATGAAGCGGCCGTCACGACGGTTGCGGGAATCCGCCACCACGATGTTGTAGAACGGGCGCTTTTTGGCGCCGCCACGGGCGAGACGAATGACTACCATAGTCTTGACCTATATCTAAAATCGAAAAGTGCGGGATTTTACTGGAAAAAACGCCCCTCTGGCAAGGAGCACGTCATCACATTCCGGGCATCAGCCCCTTCATGGCCCGCATCATCTTGCCCAGCCCGCCCTTGGAGAGGGATTTCATCATTTTCTGGGTCTGCTCGAACTGGTTCAGCAGGCGGTTCACGTCCTGCACCTGCACCCCCGCCCCCGCCGCGATGCGCCGCTTGCGGGAGGCCTTGAGGAGCTCGGGCTTGCGCCGCTCGGCGGGGGTCATGGAATTGATGATGCCTTCGATACGCCGCATGGCCTTGTCCCCCGCCGCCGTGTCCACCGCCCCCATTTGGCCGGGCAACTTGTCCAGCAGCGCGCCCACGCCGCCCATTTTCTGCATCTGCTGCAACTGGGCCTTGAAATCCTCCAGGTCGAAGCTCTTGCCGGACTTGATCTTCTGGGCCAGCTTCTCGGCCTCGGCCCGGTCCACGCCCCGCTGGGCCTCTTCGATCAGGGACAGCACGTCGCCCATGCCGAGGACCCGGGACGCCATCCGCTCGGGATAGAAAGGCTCCAGGCCGTCCGGCTTCTCCGACACGCCGACGAACTTGACGGGCCGTCCGGTGACCTGACGCACGGACAGGGCGGCACCCCCTCGAGCATCGCCGTCCAGCTTGGTGAGAACCACCCCGGTCAACGGCAGCGCCTCGGCGAAGGCCCGCGCCGTATTAACCGCGTCCTGGCCCTGCATGGCGTCGACCACGAACAGGGTTTCGACGGGCTTCACCTCGGCGTGGAGGGCCTTGATCTCGTCCATCATCGCCTGGTCGATGCCGAGGCGACCGGCGGTATCCACGATCACCACGTCGAAGAACTGGCGCCGGCCATGGTCCAGGCCGGCCTTGGCGATGGCCAGGGGTTTCTGGCCGGCATCGGCATCGAAATACTCGGCGCCGATCTGCTGGGCCAGCGCCTTGAGCTGGTCCATGGCCGCGGGACGGTAAACGTCGCAGCTCACCAGCAGCACTTTCTTTTTCAGCCGCTCCTTGAGCAGCTTGGCCAATTTGGCGGAGCTGGTGGTCTTGCCGGAGCCCTGCAGGCCGGCCATCAAAATCACCGCCGGCGGCACAGCGGCCAGGTTGAGCTCCGCGTTGCCCCCCCCCATGAGGGCCGCCAGCTCGTCGTGGACCACCTTGATCACCGCCTGGCCCGGCGTCAGGCTCGCCAGCACCTCCTGACCGAGGGCCCGCTCCTTGACGTGGGCGATGAAATCCTTCACCACCGGCAGGGCCACGTCCGCCTCCAGCAGCGCCATGCGCACTTCCCGCAGGGCGTCCTGGATGTTGGCTTCGGTCAGGCGGGCCTGGCCGCGCAGGGTTTTGATGACGCCGGAAAGGCGCGAGGTCAGGTTGTCGAACATCGGTTCACCAAACTTTCTATCGTCGTTAGCCCGCACCGCGCCCATGTGTTCGCGGCGGTTCTGGTGTAAACTTCTTCAAAAACCCGATTTTACTATATGCAAGGCTTGATTCCCTACTTGGCCGTGGCGCTGTTCTATGCCGGACTGGGCGTTTACTTCTGGCGCCGGACTTGGCACGTCGGCAGCCACGGCGGCACCGCCGTCCACAGTGCCGCCACCCATTGGATGCGCAGTCTGGTCCTCCTGCCCCCTCTCGCCGGCCACGGGCTACTGCTGCACGCCTCTATTTTTTCCCCCTTCGGCCTGGATTTCGGCCTCGGCAACACGGTATCCGCCCTCGCCTGGTTGACCGTCGCCACCTACTGGCTGGTCAACCTGCGCTATCGCATGGAGGCCATGCTGGCCCTGGCCCTGCCCATCGCCGCCGTCAGCACCCTCCTGCCGGCCCTGTTCCCCTCCACCCACCTGCTGCCCCATGCCGGCCTGCCCCTGTTCAAGCTGCATCTGGCCATTTCCCTGCTCGCCTACAGCCTGCTCGCCATCGCCGCCCTCCACGCCTTGCTGATGTCCCTGGTTGAACGCCGCCTGCACGAAAAAACCCTGCTGGCCACCTTCGTTGGCATCCCTCCCCTGCTGACCATGGAACGACTGCTGTTCCAGATCATCACGGCGGGATTTGTCCTGCTGACCCTGACCCTGGCCAGCGGCATCCTGTTCTCCGAAGAACTGTTTGGCAAGCCCCTCCAGTTCAACCACAAGACCATTTTCGGCATCATTTCCTGGGCCGCCTTCGCCGGCCTCCTGATCGGGCGCCACGTATACGGCTGGCGCGGGCGCACCGCCATCCGCTTGACACTGGCGGGATTCGCCCTGTTGCTGCTGGGCTATCTGGGCAGCAAATTCGTGCTGGAAGTGGTGCTCAGCCGTCCCTGACGACGCGCCGGGAATCCGTATGCCCCTCACCGTAAGGACCTAAAGGCTTGGACGACATCCCCTTAAGCGTACTCGTCGGCGCTTTCGTGGTGCTGCTGCTGCTCTCCGCCTTTTTCTCCACCTCCGAAACCAGCATGATGGCGGTGAACCGCTACCGCCTCAAACATCTGGTACGGGATGGCCACCGTGGCGCCCGCCTGGCATCCCGCCTGCTGGAAAAGACCGACCGCCTCCTGGGCGTCATCCTTCTGGGGAATAACCTAGTCAATACCGCCGTTGCCACCCTGGGCACGGTGATTACCGTGCGCCTCCTCGGTTCCAACGAAATCGCGCTATCCGTCGCCACCCTGAGCGTCACTTTCTCCATCCTGATTTTCAGCGAAGTCACTCCCAAGGTACTCGGCGCCACCTATTCCGAACGCATTGCCACCTCGGTCAGCTACGTTCTTACCCCCCTGCTACGCCTGTTTTATCCGGTGGTTTGGTTCGTCAACCTGTTCGTCCAGGCCCTGCTGCGACTGATGGGCCTCAAACCCCTGAACAGCGGCACCACTCAATTGGGCATGGACGAACTCCGCACCCTGGTGCTGGAAGCGGGCGGCTTCATCCCCGAAAAGCACCAGAGCGTCCTGCTGAATATCTTCGACTTGGAGAACAGCACCGTGGACGACGTCATGACGCCACGCCACCAAATCGAGGCCATCGACCTCAATGAGCCCCTGGACCAAATTCTCCACCAGCTTTCCACCTGCTATCACACCCGGCTACCGGTCTACGAAGATACGCTGGACAACATCATCGGCATCCTGCACGTGCGCAAGGTGCTTCACGTCACCCAGAATGAAGAATTCTCCCGGGAGGAATTGCGGAAAATCATTCGCGACCCCTACTTCATTCCCAGCGGCACGCCTCTTCTCGCGCAGATTCAACATTTCCAGCAGAACCAGCGGCGCATCGGCCTGGTGGTGGACGAATACGGCGAGCTGCTGGGGATGGTTAGCATGGAAGACATCCTGGAGGAAATCGTCGGCGAATTCACCACCCATTCCCCCGCCCAGGCCGGCAGCTTCCTCCAGCAACCGGACGGCAGCTGGGTGGTGGACGGAGGAGTGCTGCTCCGGGACCTCAACCGCAAACTGGGCTTCGCCTTCCCGCTCTCCGGTCCCAAAACCCTCAACGGCCTGATCCTGGAACACCTGGAGGACATTCCCGAAAGCGGCACCAGCCTCAAGGTAGGCGGCCACCCTCTCGAAATTCTCCAAACCCAGGACCGGGCCGTAAAAACCGTTCGCATTTTCCCCGCCGAAGACAAACAGTAAGTACTTCATCTTTCTTTACAAGCCTGCATGTTGCGGGCATTATTTGAACCGGTTTGGCAGGTTTTCCGGGGACCCAGAAAAACAACATGGCAGCGACTTCCACAAATTTGACCGGGCTGGCTTATGCGCTGGTGCAGCAGGGGCTGATGACGGAAGCCGACGCGGAAGCCGTCCAAACCCAAGCCAAGAGCAACGGCAACAGCTTCGTCACCCAAGCGATCCAAAACAATAAAATCCAGGCCCTGGAAGTCGCCGAGTTTACCGCCCATACCTTCGGCTATCCCCTGCTGGATCTCGATGCCTACGACCTGGAACACACCCAGCCGGAATTGCTGGATGCCAAACTGCTCCAGTCCCACCGCATCATCCCCCTGTACCGCCGCGGCAACCGAGTCTTCGTCGCCACTGCCGACCCCACCGATCAGCACGCCCTGGACGCCATCAAGTTCAAGACCAGCTTGGCCGTGGAACCGATCGTGGTGGAAGACAACAAGCTGGGAAAGATTCTTGCCAAGCTGGTGGAAGCCGTCGACACTACGTTGCAGAACCTGGGCGGCGAGGACGTGGACCTGGAATTCACCGACGAAGAGGCCATGGCGAAGAAGGATACCGAAGCCGCCTCGGAAATCGACGACGCCCCGGTGGTCAAGTACATCCAGAAGATTCTTCTCGATGCCATCAATGCCGGCGTATCGGACATCCACTTCGAACCCTACGAAAAGTTCTACCGCATCCGATACCGGATGGATGGCGTGTTGTATGAGATCGCTCAACCTCCCCTGGCGATCAAGGAGAAAATCGCCTCCCGCATCAAGGTGATTTCCAAGCTGGACATCGCCGAAAAACGGATTCCCCAGGACGGGCGGATGAAACTGGTACTGTCCAAGAACCGCGCCATCGATTTCCGCGTCAGCACCCTGCCCACGCTGTGGGGGGAAAAAATCGTGATGCGGATTCTCGATCCTTCCAGCGCCACCCTGGGAATCGAGGTGCTGGGCTACGAACCGGACCAGCAGGAAGCGCTGCTCAACGCCATCAAGCGCCCCTACGGCATGGTGCTGGTAACCGGCCCCACCGGCAGCGGCAAGACGGTGTCCCTCTACACCTGCCTCAACATCCTCAACGAACCGGGAATCAACATTTCCACCGCCGAGGACCCGGCGGAAATCAATCTTGCCGGCATCAACCAAGTCAACGTCAACGAAAAAGCCGGGCTCACCTTTTCCGCCGCCCTGAAATCCTTCCTGCGCCAGGATCCGGACATCATCATGGTGGGCGAAATCCGCGACCTGGAAACCGCCGACATCGCCATCAAGGCGGCCCAAACCGGCCATATGGTACTTTCCACCCTCCACACCAACGACGCTCCCACTACCCTGACCCGACTGATGAACATGGGCGTGGCGCCGTTCAATATCGCCTCGTCGGTCATCCTGATCACCGCCCAACGCTTGGCGCGCCGCCTGTGCAAGTGCAAAGTGCCTGCCGACATTCCCCGCGAGGCGCTCCTTCGGGCGGGTTTCTCCGAAGAGGACCTGGACGGCTCCTGGCAGCCCTATACTCACAAGGAAGGGGGCTGCGACCTGTGCAAGGGCACCGGTTACAAAGGCCGGCTGGGCATTTACCAGGTCATGCCGATCAGCGACGAAATCAGCCGCATCATTATGAAAAACGGCACCGCCCACGACATCGCCGACCAGGCCCAACGAGAAGGCGTGCGCGACCTTCGCCAATCCGGCCTCTTGAAGGTCAAGCAAGGCCTCACTTCCCTGGAGGAAGTGGAGGCCGTCACCAATGAATAACCGAGGACACCATGGCCGCTGAAAGCAAAGACAAAGGCGCAAAAGAATTTCTCTTCCAATGGGAGGGCACCGACAAGAAAGGCAAGAAGTTGAAAGGGGAAATGCGCGCCCCAGGCCAGGCTGCCGTCAACGTCATGCTGCGTCGGCAGGGCATCACCCCGTTGAAGGTCAAAAAGTCGGGGGGCTTGGGGAAGGGCGGAAAAATCACCGAGAAGGACATCACCATCTTCACCCGGCAGCTGGCCACCATGATGAAATCCGGCGTCCCTCTCCTGCAAGCTTTCGACATCGTGGGCAAGGGCCACAGCAACCCCGCCGTGGCTCGGCTGCTGATGGACATCAAGAACGAGGTGCAAACCGGCAGCAGCCTCTCCCAGGCCTTTAAAAAGCACCCCCTGTATTTCGACGCCCTTTACTGCAACCTCATCAATGCCGGCGAACAGGCGGGTATTCTCGATACCGTGCTGGACCGCCTGGCCACCTACAAAGAAAAGATTCTCGCCATCAAGGGCAAGATCAAATCGGCTCTCACCTATCCGATCGCGGTGATCGTGGTGGCCTTCATCATCACCGCGGTGATCATGATTTTCGTCATCCCCGCCTTCAAGGAGCTGTTCTCCAGTTTCGGCGCCGACCTCCCCGCGCCCACCTTGGTAGTGATGGCCATGTCCGACTTCTTCGTCAAATACTGGTACGCCATCTTCGGCGGCATAGGGGGAAGCCTGTACGCCTTCTTCTACACCCTGAAGCGCTCGAAGAAAATGCAGGAAACCATGCAGCGCCTTTCCCTACGCCTGCCGGTATTCGGACCGATCCTGGAAAAGTCGGCCACGGCCCGCTGGACCCGCACCCTCTCCACCATGTTCGCCGCCGGCGTTCCCTTGGTGGATGCCCTGGATTCGGTGGCCGGCGCCGCCGGCAACATCATTTATTACAACGCCACCAAGAAAATCCAAAGCGAGGTGGCCACCGGCACCAGTCTCACCGTTGCCATGCAGAATGCGGAACTGTTCCCCAACATGGTGATCCAGATGGTGGCCATCGGCGAGGAGTCCGGCGCCCTGGATTCCATGTTGAGCAAGGTGGCCGACTTTTTCGAGGCGGAAGTGGATGACGCCGTGGACGCCCTCTCCAGCCTGATGGAGCCGATGATCATGGTGGTACTGGGAACGCTCATCGGTGGCCTGGTGGTTGCCATGTACCTGCCGATCTTCAAAATGGGCGAGGCCGTCAGCTGATGCTCGACCTGCTCCAGTCGTCCCCCGGCGCATATGTCGCCCTCGCCGCCCTGCTTGGGCTCATGGTGGGCAGCTTCCTGAACGTGGTCATCCATCGCCTGCCGAAGATGATGGAACGGGAATGGCAGGCCCAATGCGCCGAGTTACGGAACGAGACGCCGGCGCCGAGCGCCCCCTACAATCTGGTGATTCCTCGCTCCGCCTGCCCCCATTGCGGCCATCCCATCGGCGCGCTGGAGAATATTCCTGTGATCAGCTACCTGCTTCTCAACGGGCGCTGTCGCCAGTGCAAGGCCCCCATCAGCCTGCGCTACCCGGTGGTGGAGATGCTGACAGGGCTGATCAGCGCCTATGCGGCATGGCGATTCGGCTTCAGCCTTGCCACCCTGGCGGTTCTGGTGTTTTGTTGGACGCTGATCGCCCTGACCTTCATCGATCTGGACACGCAGCTGCTCCCCGACAGCTTGACCCAGCCCCTCATCTGGGCCGGTCTGCTGGTCAACCTGGGTGGGGGCCTCGCCCCGCTGCCGGCCGCCCTGATCGGAGCAGTCGCCGGCTACCTGTCCCTATGGAGCGTGTATTGGCTCTTCAAGCTCGCCACCGGCAAGGAAGGAATGGGCTACGGCGACTTCAAACTGCTCGCCGCCATCGGTGCCTGGCTGGGCTGGCAAATGCTGCCCTTGACCATCCTCCTTTCCTCCCTGGTCGGCGCCGTGGTCGGCGTTTCCCTGATGCTCTTCGCCCGCCACGGCCGCGACGTGCCCATTCCCTTCGGCCCCTACCTGGCCGGCGGCGGACTAATCGCCTTGTTTTGGGGACAGGAACTGACTCGCGCCTACCTCGGCCTGTTCTAGCCATGCCCTTCATCGTCGTCCTGACCGGGGGAATTGGCAGCGGCAAAAGCAGCGCGGCCGCCTATTTCGCAAACCTCGGCATTGCGGTCGTCGACACCGACGCCATCGCCCACGACCTGACGCGCCCGGATTCGCCCGCCGTGAGAGAGATCGCCCGCCGCTTTGGCGACGAATACCTGCTTGCCGACGGCAACCTTGACCGAGCCAAGCTGCGCCAATTGGTTTTCAACATGCCAGCCGCCAGAACCGAATTGGAATCCCTGCTTCACCCCCTCATTCTCCAAGAAGCGGAACATCGAATCCATGGAGCGGACTCCCCTTACGTAGTCGTGGTGGTTCCCCTGCTGTTCGAACGCGGCGACGCCTACAGGAAAATGGCGCAACGAATCGTAACCGTGGATTGCGACCCTTCCCGGCAAATCTCGCGCACCCAAAGTCGCAGCGGCCTGACCGCAGACGAAGTACGGGCCATCATGGCCACCCAGGCGGAACGCGAAGGACGCCTGAAGCAGTCGGACATCGTGTTAAGCAACGACGGGACACCGGACGAACTGCAAGCACAAGTCGAAGCGCTTCATCTGCGCTTGCTGAAAGAGGCGGCTTGCCATGCGGCCGCCGCCGTGAACGTTTGTCAAAAGCCGCGTATTGTTTCAGAATAGCCTTTTCCCAGTCGGAAGCGGAACGTGATCACCTACGACCATCCCCTAAACGAGCGGATCCGGACCCTGTTGCGGCTGGAAGACCTGTTCGCGAAGGTCGAGTTCTTCTCCGCTCGCACCGAGCCCCTGGACCACCATGCCGCCCTGCTGACAACCTTCGAAATTCTCGAAGTCGCCAGCCGCGCCGACCTCAAATCCGACTTGCTGCAGGAACTGGAACGACAGAAAGTGCTCCTGGAAGGGCTGCGCAGCAACCCCGCCATTTCCGAAACCGCCCTGAACGATATCCTGTCCAATATTCGCAAAACCAGCGAAAACCTGCTGAAAATCCCCGGCAAGATTGGTCAGCACCTCAGGGAAAACGAGTGGCTGATGGGCATCAAGCAACGCGCCTGCATCCCCGGCGGGGCGTGCGAATTCGACCTCCCCACCTACCACTATTGGCTGCACCTGTCGCCGGAAACCCGGCACCAGAACCTAACCGAATGGATCGCCCCCATGCTGCCCATCTACGACGGCCTGGTGATCGTCCTGCGCCTCCTTCGCGACAGCGGAAAAACCAGCCGTCAGGTGGCCGCCCAAGGCGCATTCCAGCAAATGCTGTCGGGCAAGGTGGTCCAAATGCTGCGTATCCGGCTCGACCGCGACCTTCCCTGTATTCCCGAAGTGAGCGCCAACAAGTACGCCATCAACATCCGCTTCGTCACCTTCGGCGAACTTTCCCGGGCAAAGACCTGCGAAGAGGACATCGAGTTCGACCTCACTCTGTGCAGCCTCTAAGTTCTCCCGTTATGCCCGACAGCACGCCCACCCCACCCCTCGTCACCTGCCCCACCTGCGGCAAAACCCACCCCTGGTCCAAGAACAATCCCTTCCGTCCCTTTTGTTCGGAACGCTGTAAATTGATTGATCTCGGCCAATGGGCAGCGGAAAGCTATCGCATCCCCGATGCCACCCCTGTCAAAGAAGGGGACGCGGAGGAATAACGGCTTACGACCTCCCCGCCGCCACGAAGGGCACTTCCACCGACTTACCGTCCACCTCCAGCGTCATCACCCATTCCGCCCTCCCCGCCACGCAGACGGGCAAAACGATCTCGGCCCGCCACGGGCCGGAATCCGTCCGCAACAGCTTATAGCGGTTCTCCCCCATATCCATGCCGACCATGGTAAAGCTTGCCGCGACGCTTTTCGCTCCTGGCGCAGCCACCTCCAGGACAAAAGGCCGGAGCGTGCCCGGCGGGGAAGCGAAGCGAAGATCCGCCTGGACTCCCCCCGCCGCAATCCGGCAACCCCGCATCGGGTCGGGACATTGCGCCACCGGCGCGGGCTGCTGGCCACACCCGGCCAACAGCAAGGCCCCCGTCAGAAGACCCCAACCCCTCATCCCCATGCCCCGCATTTCCCGCCTATGTTAAGATTCCCGAAATCGCCCCGATTCAACACCTTGTGAAGCCCCTCACTTTTTCCATTCTGCGTCTGCTGTCCGCTGACACCTTCCACTCCGGCGAGGATCTGGCTCAACGGCTTGGTGTTTCCCGCGCCAGCGTATGGCAGGCCCTGACCGACATCGAGAAAACCGGCATGACCCTCCATCGCGTGCGTGGACGGGGTTACCGGCTTCCCCGACCGATTCAATGGCTGGACGCCGAGCCGATTTGCAACGCCCTGACAGACCAGAGCTATGGACTGACCCTGGAAATTCACGATCATCTCCCCTCCACCAATACCCTGTTGATGCAGAAGGTCCAGCAGGGCGCTCCGCATCTGACCTGCATCGTAGCAGAAACCCAGGGAGCTGGGCGCGGGCGCCGGGGACGGGCCTGGCACTCTCCCCTGGGCGGGGGCCTGACCTTCTCCCTGCTTTGGCGCTTCAACCAGGGCGCCGCCGCGCTCTCCGGCCTGAGCCTGGCCGTGGGCATCGCCCTGGTGCGGGCCCTCAAATCGGAAGGCCTCGAAGACATCGCCCTGAAATGGCCCAACGATATCCTTCATCGGCAACGAAAACTGGCCGGAATCCTGATCGAACTTCAGGGTGACGTGTTGGGCCCCAGCACGGCCGTTATCGGCATCGGCATGAATCTCGAATTACCCGGTGACTTCCGGGCGCAAATCGAGCAACCGGTTACCGATTTCGCCTCCGCCGCGAATGTCCCGTACGACCGCAACCGCCTGCTCGGCAAGCTGCTTTCCCATTTGCTGGACCTTCTGCAGCAATTCGAGAGCGAAGGCTTCTCTGCCCTGAAAAGCGAGTGGCTGCGCCACCATGCCTACCAGGGCAAGCCGGTGAAGCTGCTGTTCCCCAATGGCCGCCAGGAAGAGGGCATCGCCATCGGCATCGATGAAGACGGCGCTCTTCTGGTGGACACAGGGCGCGGCCCGCTGCGCTTCTCCTCCGGCGAGGTCAGCCTGCGGGGAACCCCGTGATCCTCGCCGTCGACGCCGGCAACAGCCGCGTGAAGTGGGGGCTGCACCATGAAGGGAAGTGGCTAGCGCAGGGAAGCGTCGCCAACGCCGATTTGGCCGAGTTGCCTGGTCAGTGGACGGCGCATCCGACCCCGGAGGTGGCCGTTATCTCCAACGTCGCAGGATCGGCCATGGCGAGCGCCCTGGAGCAGCTGCTCCCGTCCGGGCCGCAAAAAACATATTGGGTCACCCCGCAAAAGGAACAATGCGGCGTCAAGAACGGCTACGTCAACCCGGCGCAGCTGGGTAGCGACCGCTGGGCAGCGCTGATCGCCGCCCGCGACAGGATTCCCACTTCGTGCGTGGTGGTCAGCAGTGGCACCGCCCTTACCGTGGACGCGTTGACGGCGGAGGGGCATTTTCTCGGTGGATTCATCGTTCCCGGCCTGCGTCTGCTCGAACGAACCCTGGAGGAAAACACCGCCGCCATCCCGTTGGCGACTGGCTGTTTCCAGGCTTTCCCCGACAACACCGCCGATGCTTGCCGCAGCGGCGCCCTGGCAGCCCTATCCGGTGCCGTGGAGAGAATGCGGCGGCAAGTGATGCAAGAAACCGGCACCGACTGTCCCTGCCTGGTCAGCGGCGGCGACGCTCCGCTTCTTCTGCCCTTGCTTGCCTCACCGGTCCTGCACGTTGAAAATCTGGTTCTGGAAGGTTTGATACGGATTGCCCAATCATGACGACAACCCTGCGGTGGTTATTCATCCTCCTTCTCCTGGCCAACGGCCTGTTCTTCGCCTATGGCCGATTTGCCCTCCCCCCCAGCGGAGAGCCGCTCTCCTTTCATCCCTCCCTCAATAGCGACAAGCTGAAGCCCCTGGGCGACCTCCCCGCTCCGGTTCCCGCCCTTTCCACCGCCGCTCCCGCCACCGGCTTGTGCTTGGAGTGGGGAGCCCTTGGCGACGACAAACTGCCTGCCGCCCGCCAGGCCCTGGACAATTTGCGCCTACCCCCGAACAGCATGACCCTACGCCGACTGGAAGAGAACACGGGCAATTACTGGGTCTACATTCCGCCGCTGCGCAGCGCCGAGGATGCCCAGAAAAAACTGGGGGAGGTGCGGGCCTTGGGGGTCGAGGAAGGATACATCCTGCAAGGCAACGCTTCTTGGAAAAATGCCATTTCCCTCGGCGTGTTCAGCACGGAGGAAGGCGCCAAGCGCCAACTGGCGACCCTTCAGGCCAAGGGGGTACGCTCCGCCGTGGTCGGGGCGCGCAAGCACGATACCGGCCAGACCGTCATCCGCATTCGCCAGGTCGACGACAAAACCATGGCGGAAGTGGTAAGGCTGAAACTGCGCTTTCCCAACACCACCGTGAAGGCGGTGGATTGCGCCAAACCCTAGGGGAACAGTTTGCCGGGATTAAGGATGTTCAAGGGGTCGAACACCCTTTTGATTTCCTTCATCACGCCGAGGGTCACCGGGTCGATTTCCCGCGGCACGTAAGGACGTTTCTCGCTCCCCACGCCATGCTCGCCGGAAAGGGTCCCCCCCAGGCGCAGCACGAGGTCGAACACCTCGCTCATGCAGGTCCCGGCCCGCGCCATCTCGTCGGCATCGTCCGGATTGACCAGGAGGTTGACGTGAATATTGCCGTTGCCCGCATGGCCGAAGTTCACATTCTGCAGGCGGAAACGCCCGCTCAATTCCGCCAACCCCGCAAGCAGTTCCGGCAGGCGTGAAACCGGCACAACGACATCCTCGTTGATTTTTTTTGGAGCGATGTCCCTCAGCAGGGGGGACAGCGATTTGCGCGCGGCCCAGAGGGCCCGGCTATCCGGCTCCCGACGGGCGTCGATCAGGCCATCGTGGCGGCAGGCCGCCAAAATCGCTTCCGCCCCCTCCCCCACCTCCGCCACGGTGCCGTCCACCTCGATCATCAGCATGGCTCGTGTATCAGCAGGCAACAGCCCCGGCTGGCGTGACCGGATCAGGTCCAGCGCCGCGCCGTCAAGGAATTCCAGCGCGCTGGGAACATGGGGCTGCCCCATGATGGCGGCAATCGCGGCGGCGCAGCTTGCCATGTCCCGGTAATGGGCGGTCAACCCGCCGACGGCTGAAGGCAAGGGCGTCAGCTTCAGCGTGGCCTCGGTGACCACGGCTAGCGTGCCTTCCGATCCAATCAGCAACCTGGTCAAGTCGTAGCCCACCACGCCCTTGGTGGTATAGCAACCGGTCTTGATGATTTCCCCTTTTCCGGTCACCGCCTTCAAGCCCAGCACATGGTCGCGGGTCACGCCGTATTTCACGGCATGAGGGCCGCCCGCGCAGGTGGCCACGTTACCGCCGACGGTACAATAATCGCCACTGGAAGGATCGGGCGGCCAAAAAAAACCATGCTGACGGGCAAGCTCTTGAACTTCGCGATTCAGCACCCCCGGCTCCACCACCATTACTCGGTTCGCCGGGTCCATCGAGAGGATGCGGCCCATGCGCTCCAGGGACAGCGCCACGCCGCCCTGCTCCGGCAAACTCCCACCCGCCGTCCCGGTACCGCGACCCCGGGGCACCACCGGCACACGAAAGGCATGACAGAGGGCGATGACCGCCGCCACTTCGGCGGTCGTCGATGGCAAGGCGACGGCCTGGGGAGGAAACACCTTGCGGCTGTTATCGTAACCGTAGGCGTAACACTCCGCCGCATCCAGCAACAGGGCATCCGCGGGCAACAGTGCCTTCAGGCGGGAAAGAAATTCGTCGGAAAGCATCCGGAAATCAGGAAGTCTGGCGGATTTTCGCCAGCGTGGCGGTGGTGGAGCGCTCGAAGAGAAAGGGGATGGAATGTACCGTTCCGCCCCAGGCGATGACCTGTTCGGCGCCGACGATGGCGGCCACCGGCCAGTCCCCCCCCTTCACCAGCACATCGGGGCGACAGGCCAGGATCAGGTTGAGGGGGGTGTCCTCTTCGAAAGGCACCACCAGGTCCACGCACGCCAGAGCCGCCAAGACGGCCATGCGGTCCGCCAGGGCATTGACCGGGCGGTCATCCCCTTTCCCTAGGCGCCGCACCGATTCATCGCTGTTGACCCCGACCACGAGGCTGGCGCCGAGGGCGCGGGCCTGGGCCAAGTAGGTCACGTGACCACGGTGGAGGATATCGAAGCAGCCATTGGTGAACACCAGGGGCCGAGGCAAGGCGGAGGCCCTTTGCCGGAGGTCGGCCGTCGCGCAGATCTTGCCCTCGAAGGCGGGGGGCGTGTTCTATCCAGATACTCGAAGAGTTTGACGACCTTTTGCACGTCGCTGGT
>JBFXHL010000025.1:0-28879 GCA_050177075.1 Sulfuricellaceae bacterium
CCTGGGCGCCGCTCACTTCGACCGCGCCGATGCTCAAAAAACCGCCAACCGCCTCATCCGCCGACTCCAGCAGATCGGCTTCAAAGTCCAGCTCGCTACAGCTTGACGAAGTATGTTTCATCCTAGGAGCTTTCCGAGTTCCTCAAACAAGTGGAGCGGCGTGCCTTCAAGCAGGCGATGTTTGCCGTCCATGGCGAGGATGCGGCCCTGGATATCGTCCAGGATTCCATGCTCAAACTCAGCGACAAGTACGCGGATCGACCGGCGGAAGAGTTGCCGCTGCTGTTTCAGCGCATCCTGCAAAATACCATTCGCGACTACTTCCGCCGCCAAAAAATCCGCAACTTCTGGACCATGCCGCTATCCGCCTTGTTCTCCGGCGACGAGGATGACGAGCAGGATCCCCTGGAAACCCTGCCTGCGGAGTCCGCTTCAAGCTTTCTGCAGGACCCGGCGAAATCCTTGGAGAGTGGCCAAGTCGTTGAACTCATTGAGGGTGCGCTACAAAAATTGCCGGCGCGTCAACGGGAGGCCTTCCTCCTGCGTTACTGGGAAAATATGGATGTCGCCGCTACCGCCGCCGCCATGGGATGTTCCGAAGGGAGCGTGAAAACCCATTGTTCGCGGGCGGCGCGTAGTCTGGCGGCAATGTTGAAAGAGAAGGGGGTTGAACTATGAACGAACAGGAATTCGGTCGAACTCTCGCCGGCCACCTGAATCGTGGTTTGACGCAGATCAATCGTGATGCTTTGGACCGCCTCGGCCAAGCCCGGGAAAAGGCCTTGGCCGCCTACCGGGAACCGGTGGAAGTGCTGGAAATGGCTTGGTCTGCCGGTAACGGCATGCTGCCGGCGCGGAGTCGGGCGCGCAAAGGACGCTACGCTTATCTCTTGCCTGTCATGCTGCTGTTGGCCGCCCTGACCTTTGCCTTTTACTGGCAAAGCGCTCCCCTGGACGACAACATCGATGACGTGGCGGATATTGACGCGCGTTTGCTGGGGGGCGACCTGCCCATCCAGGCCTATTTGGACACGAGTATGGATTCATGGCTGGAAAATTCCGCAGATCAGTAGCTGCCGCGGTGCTGATTTCCGGCATGGTTGGAGGGGGCGCCGTTGCCGCTCCCTTTGCCGTTGCGCCGCAAACCAAGCAGCCCGTGGTTTCCCCTGTACCGAAGCAGGAGGAAAAAGCGCCCTCCTGGGTTGAGCTGACGCCGGACCAGCGCGTGGTGTTGGCGCCTCTCGGCCCGGAGTGGGATCGCATGCCGGCGGTTCAGCGCAAGCGCCTGCTGGGGGTGGCCAATCGTTATCCCAAGATGACGCCTGAACAGCAGAAGCGTATTCGTGCCCGCCTTGACGTCTGGAGCCGTTTGACGCCCGAGCAACGTACCCAGGCCAGGGACAAGTTTATCAAACTCAAGCAGTTGCCTCCGGAGAAGCGCCAGGAGATCAAGAGGAAATGGGTGGAGCGTCAACAGGCGGCCCAGCCGGTGGCGCCTCCTGCCGCGCCCGCGCCCGTTCAGGGTGGTTCGAATTAGTTGTAGAATCCGAGCATGAGTGCTTCCAATCAACCGGCCGTCCCGGGAGTCGGCCGTCGCGTCATGAGCATGGTCTACGACCTGATGCTTCTTCTGGCCGTCCTCTTCATTGCGGCGTTCCTGTTCGTCTCCCTGACCCGTTATACCGGTCAGCCCCATATCCGTCCCTTTTTCCAGCTTTACCTGCTGGGGGTGATCGCCGCTTATTACCTCTGGTTTTGGCTCCACGGCGGCCAGACCTTGCCCATGAAGACATGGCATATCCGGCTGGAAATGACTAACGGCGAGAGGGTGACGCTGGGGCGGGCTTTGCTGCGTTTTTCCCTGGGGTGGCTATGTCTGCTTGGGGTCGGGATTCTGTGGGCCTTTCTTGATCGCGAGCGCCAGTTCCTTCACGACCGCCTGGCCGGAACCCGTCTCGTCGCCACCAAATCCTGAGGTTTTCGGGCCTCTATCTCTTTTCACGCCACCACATCAGGCCGACCGCCACGCCCAGAAAGACCAGGGTGGGGAAAATGGCGCTGAACAACGGCGGCCACTCCTTCAGCAAGCCAAGGTGCGCAAAAATCCGGTTGAGCAGGTGGAACGCCAAGCCCAGCATAATGCCGGCGAAAATCTTGGCGCTCACTCCGCCGCTGCGCGAGTGGAACAGGGCGAAGGGCAGCGCGAGGAGCATCATGACCCAGGAGGCGAGGGGATAGAACAGCTTGCCCCACATGGCGATTTCATAGCGGGCAGTGCTCTGCTGGTTTTCCTGCAGGTGGCGGATATAGAAGAACAGGTTCCAGGCAGACATTTGCTCCGGCACCACTAACAGCACCCCCAGCAGGTCGGGGGTGATTTCCGAGTGCCAGTCGGCCTTGTCCAACTTGTCGGTGCGTGTGGAGTTGCCGTCGAACCAGGTTTGGGAAACATTCTTCAAGTGCCACATGTTTTCCGCCCCGTAGCTGCCTTTTTCAGCGAAGCTGATAGAGCGCAAATGAGCTTTCTGGTCGAATTCGTAAATCTTGATGCCCAGCAGGGTGGTGTCCGGCAGCATTTCCTTGACGTTGACGAAGCTGGTGGAGTCCTTGACCCATAGGCCGGACCGGAATTCCTGGGCGACCAGGGAACTGGTGGCGCTCAGTTTCAGCTGCTGGGCGGCCTTTTCGCTCACCGGGGCGATCAGTTCGCCGAATAGCAAGGTCAAAAGTACCACGACCGTGCCGCTCTTGACCAGGCTGAGGACCATTTGCGCTACCGACATACCGGAAGTGCGCATGACGGTGAGTTCCGAGTGGGCCACCAGTTGGGACAGGGCAAACAGGGAGCCGATCAGGGCTGCAATGGGCAGGAGTTCATAGACATGGCCGGGCACCGATAGCAGCACGAAGCCTAGAATCCGAGCCAGGTTATAACGTCCTTTGCCGAGGTCGCCCAATTCGTTGATGAGATCGAAAAAGGAGAACAGCATCAGGAGACCGGACAGCACCAGCAAAGTGCCGCCGAGCACTTCGTGAGCCAGGTAGCGGTGGAGAATGCGCATTTACCGCCTCCGGAGAGAGAATACCGAGTAGAGGGAGAGGCGCCGCTTGAACAGCAGCAGCAGCATGACGATCATTGCGGCATGCACTGCCCACAGGCCGACGGAGAAGCTGATTTTTTCCTGGATGACCCAGGCCTGGGCGATGCTGACCAGGTTGCTGTAAACCATATAGATCAGTACTGCCAGAATCAGGTTGAGGGAGCGGCCGGCGCGGGGATTGACGAAGCTGAGGGGGATGGCCAGCAGGGCCAGAACCAGGGCGCTGACAGGGAGGCCGAAGCGCCACAGCAATTCACCCATGGCCGGAGGGGTTCGGTCCCGCAGCAGGGCTAGGGTGCTCATGGACTTGGGGGAAATGTCCGCACCCTTGGCTTCGAAGGCCTCGACCCGCACGGCGTAGGTTTCGAATTCGAGGATGCGGAAGTCCGGCGTTCCGGCCTCTCCCTCGTAACGGCGGCCATTGTGCAGAATCAGGAACTTGTCGCCGTTGGGGGCGATCTCCTGATGGCCCTGCTGGGCCACCATGACGCCCAGCTTGCCGTTCTGGACCGACTGGATGAAAACGTTGTTGACGGTTTTCTGACCCTGGGCGAAGTTTTCCACGAAGTACACCCGTTCGGCCTGTTTGGATTCCTTGAACGTGCCGGGGGACACGGAGGCCACGTCGTCTCGGCTGTCGAGCTGGCGGCGGTATTCGGCGCTGCGGTCCAGGGCCCAGGGAGCGAGGACAAAGGACAGGAGGGTGATCGTCAGCACCACGGGAAGCGAAAAGAACATCACCGGACGGATCCAGGCGGTGAGGCTGGCACCGGAACTGAACCAGACGATCATCTCGTTGTCCCGATAGCTGCGGGTCAGGGTGAGGAGGACGGCGATAAACAGGGTGAGGGAGAGCAGGACCGGCAGATATCCCACCAAATTGAAGCCCAGCAGGGGAACGACCGCGCCGCTGGTGATCGAGCCGCTGGCGGCCTCGCCGAGGAAGCGGACTACCAGGATGGTGACCACGATGGCGAGAAGGGTGGAAAAAACCGTGATCGACGCTCCGGTGAGTTCACGGAGCAGTGCCCGCTTGAAAATCATGCCTTAATGGGGTGTTTTTGACTTTTTTCGCAAATTGCGGAGATAATCGGTAATTATATTAGTGAACCAAACTGTTTAACCGTCGGAACTCAACAAAAAAAGGAGCCATCCGTGGAATTTAGCATAAAAAGCGGCAGCCCGGAAAAACAGCGTACCGCCTGTTTGGTGGTCGGCGTTTTCGAACCGCGCAAACTGTCCCTCGCCGGAGACCTTGTCGACCGCGTGTCCAACGGCTATTTGAGCGACATTATCCGCCGGGGCGACATGGAAGGGAAGGCGGGTTCGGTTCTGCTGCTGCACAACGTGCCCAATACCCTGTGCGACCGCGTGCTGTTGGTGGGTCTGGGCAAGGAGCGGGAGTTCAAGGACGGCGAATACCGCAGCGCCATCGCTGCCGCGGTCCGGACCCTCAATGAAACCGGTTCCATGGAAGCGAGCTTCTACCTGCCCGAGTTGCCGGTGCGCAAGCGGGATATCGTGTGGAAAATCGAGCAGGCGGTGGTGGCCGCCATGCAGGCCCTTTACCGCTTCGACCAGATGAAGAGCAAGCAGGAGGAGGTCCGCCGCCCCTTGCGCAAGATCACCCTGGCCGTCAGCCGCCGCAACGAACTGACCATGGCCGAAGAGGCGGTGGAACGCGGCCTGGCCATTGCCCGCGGCATGGAACTGATGAAGAACCTGGCCAACCTGCCGGGCAATATCTGCACCCCTACTTACCTGGCCGAGCAGGCCAAGGAACTCGCCAAGGCCCATAAGCTCAAGGTCGAGGTGCTGGAGCAGGCAGAAATGGAAAAACTGGGCATGGGGGCTTTCCTTTCCGTGGCCAAGGGCAGCCGCCAGCCGCCCAAGCTGATCGTGCTCCACTACAACGGCAGAGCCGCCAAGCAGAAGCCGGTGGTGCTGGTGGGCAAGGGCATCACCTTCGATGCCGGCGGCATCTCCCTCAAACCGCCCGCCGACATGGACGAAATGAAATACGACATGAGCGGCGCGGCCAGCGTCCTGGGCACTCTCCAGGCGGTGGCGGAAATGAAGCTGCCCCTCAACGTCGTCGCCCTCATTCCCACCTGCGAAAACCTGCCCGACGGCAACGCCAACAAGCCCGGTGACATCATCACCACCATGTCGGGGCAGACGGTGGAGGTACTCAACACCGACGCCGAAGGCCGCCTCATCCTGTGCGACGCCCTGACCTATGCCGAGCGCTTCGAGCCGGAGCTGGTGGTGGACGTGGCGACCCTCACCGGCGCCTGCGTCATCGCCCTCGGCAGCCATGCCAGCGGCTTGCTGGCCAACAGCGACAGCCTCGCCCGGGACCTGCTGCGGGCCGGCGAGTACAGCGGCGACCGAGCCTGGCAACTGCCCCTGTGGGACGACTACCAGGAGCAGCTGAAGAGCAATTTCGCCGACATGGCCAACATCGGCGGCCGCATGGCGGGCACCATCACCGGCGCCTGCTTCCTGTCCCGCTTCGCCAAGAAATACGACTGGGCTCATCTGGATATCGCCGGCACTGCTTACAAATCAGGCAAGGACAAGGGCTCCACCGGCCGCCCTGTACCGATGCTGACCCACTTCCTCTTCCAAGTGGCGGAAAAGGGACGCCATCGGGGCCACGAGCACAAGTAAGGCCGAAGGGAGACGCCATCCGTGACCGAGGTGGATTTTTACACCCACGTGCAGGACAAGTACGAGGTGGCGTGCGCCCTTTCCGCCAAGGCGGTGGAAAGGGGGCTGCGGGTGCTGATTTATACGCCGGATAGCGCCTGCGCCGAGCGCATGGATCGCCAGCTGTGGACGTGGCGGCAGCTGTCCTTCGTTCCCCACTGCCGCGGCGGCAGCCGGCTGGCTCCCGTGACGCCCGTGGTCGTGGACCACGGGGCGGAAAACCTGGACCGGGACGATGTGCTGATCAACCTTCATCCCGAGACGCCGTCGTTCTTCAGCCGCTTCCATCGGCTGGTGGAAATCGTCGGCCAGGATGAGGACGACAAGCGGCAGGCGCGGGAGCGCTACAAGTTTTACCGTGACCGGGGTTACGACATCCGTACCCACGATCTTTCCGGCCACCAGCAGGGGCGGCGGTGAGCGACGACATTTTCGACAAGCTCGATTCCCTGATGCACAAGCATCGGGCCGAGGGCGTCGACCGCAAAGAGCAGGAAGCGCCGAAAGACGCCGGGACGGCGGAAGACCTCCCCCTCCTGGTCGATGAGGTGCCGTCGGAGGCCTTGGTGACGGCGCCCATCCCCGTACTGACGGAAATCGTGGGGGAGGGGCTTCAGCCAGAAGTAGAGGGAATCGTCCTGGCCGAGGACAGTCCGATTCTGGAACCTGAACCAGCGACGGAAATGGTATTGGGGACAGCAGCCCTCGACGTGGCTGTCGCTCCTTCGCCAGAAATCGCCACTGATGCACCGCCACCCACCGAGGCCAGCGAACCCCTCGCCGATCTGGAGCGTCAACTGATGGAGGCGGTGGAAAACCGCATCGCCCCCCGCCTCGCCAGCCGTCTCGACCTGGCCCTGGGCGAACTGCTGGACCAGTTCCGCGGCGAGATCGAGCGCATGGTGAAAGACGCCGTCGCCAGCGAGCTGCAGCAATACCTGGACACCCTGGGCGACGACCGCCGCTCGCCGCGCTGAACCGCAAACCGTTTCGGTTATAATGCGCGGTTTCGCCGACGCAACTCCTTCTGAAATAGGCTGTTAATACACCATGGAACTCGCCAAAAGCTTCGAGCCCCGCGACATCGAACAACGCTGGTACCAGCACTGGGAAGAAAGCGGCTACTTTGCCGCCGGCAACACGCCCGGCCGCGACGCCTACTGCATCATGCTGCCGCCCCCCAACGTCACCGGCACCCTGCACATGGGGCACGCCTTCCAGCACACCCTGATGGACGCCCTGATCCGCTACCACCGCATGAAGGGCCTCAACACCCTGTGGCAGCCGGGCACCGACCACGCCGGCATCGCCACCCAGATCGTGGTGGAGCGCCAGCTGGACGCGAAGAAAATCTCCCGCCACGACCTGGGCCGGGAAGCCTTCGTGGAAAAGGTGTGGGAATGGAAGGAGCAGTCCGGCAGCACCATCACCCGCCAGATGCGCCGCCTCGGCACTTCCCCGGACTGGTCACGGGAGCGCTTCACCATGGACGAGGGCTTGTCCAAGGCCGTCACCGAAGTTTTCGTGCGCCTCTACAACGAGGGCCTGATCTACCGCGGCAAACGCCTGGTGAACTGGGACCCGGTGCTGCAAACCGCTGTCTCCGACCTGGAGGTGATCTCCGAGGAAGAAGACGGCTTCATGTGGCACATCCGCTACCCGCTTGAAGAAGGCGAGGGCGCCCTGATCGTCGCCACCACCCGCCCCGAAACTCTCCTGGGCGACGTGGCCGTGGCGGTGCACCCCGAGGACGAGCGCTACAAGCACCTCATCGGCAAGCACGTGCGCCTGCCCATCGCCGAGCGCACCATCCCCATCATCGCCGACGACTATGTCGATCCCGAGTTCGGCACCGGTTGCGTCAAAATTACCCCCGCCCACGACTTCAACGACTACCAGGTGGGCCAGCGCCACAAGCTGGAGCCCATCAACGTCTTCACCTTGGACGCCCGTCTCAACGACTTTTGCCCCGCCGAATACCAGGGCCTTGACCGCTACGAGGCGCGCAAGAAGCTGGTGGGCGAGCTGGAGGAAAAGGGCCTGCTGGTGGACACCAAGCCCCACAAGCTGATGGTGCCCCGGGGCGACCGCACCCATGTGGTGATCGAGCCCATGCTCACCGACCAGTGGTACGTGGCCATGGAAGGCATGGCCAAGGCTGGCCTGGACGCCGTGGCCAAGGGCGACATCAAGTTCGTCCCCGAGAACTGGACCAGCACCTACAACCAGTGGCTGGAAAACATCCAGGACTGGTGCATCTCCCGCCAGCTGTGGTGGGGCCACCGCATCCCGGCGTGGTACGACGAGGACGGCAACGTCTACGTCGCCCACAGCGCCGAGGAAGCCCAGGCCAAGGCCGGTCCCAATGCCAAGCTGAGCCAGGACGAGGACGTCCTTGACACCTGGTTTTCCTCCGCCCTGTGGCCCTTCTCCACCCTGGGCTGGCCCGACAAGACCCCCGAGCTGGACAGGTACTTGCCCACCAGCGTGCTGGTCACCGGCTTCGACATCATCTTCTTCTGGGTCGCCCGCATGGTGATGATGTCCCTGCACTTCACCGGCAAGGTGCCCTTCCGCGAGGTCTACGTCACCGGCTTGGTGCGGGACGCCCACGGCAACAAGATGTCGAAGTCCAAGGGCAACATCATCGACCCGATCGATTTGATCGACGGCATCACCTTGGACGAACTCATCGCCAAGCGCACCACCGGCCTGATGAACCCCAAGCAGGCGGAAAGCATCGCCAAGCTGACACGTGCGGACTACCCCAACGGCTTCCCCGCCTTCGGCACCGACGCCATCCGCTTCACTTTCGCCAGCCTCGCCACCCACGGCCGTGACATCAAGTTCGACATCCAGCGCAGCGAGGGCTACCGCAACTTTTGCAACAAGCTGTGGAACGCCACCCGTTTCGTGCTGATGAACTGCGAAGGCAAGGACGTGGGCCTGGACCTCCCCTCCCCCGCAGGCGGGGGAGGCCATCAGGCGGACGCTGTCTTCCTGGGACGGGGTCTGGACCTCCCCTCCCCCGCAGGCGGGGGAGGGGTTGGGGGAGAGGGCTACCTTGAATATTCGGAAGTCGACCGCTGGATCATCAGTCGCCTGCAGCAGGCGGAAAAGGACGTGGAAGAAGCCTTCAAGGCCTACCGTTTCGACATGGTGGCCCGGGCCGTCTACGAATTCATCTGGGACGAGTACTGCGACTGGTATCTGGAACTGGCCAAGGTGCGCCTCAACGAAGGCAGCGAGGCCCAGCAGCGGGCCACCCGCCGCACCCTGGTGCGGGTCCTGGGCGCTGTTCTGCGCTTGGCCCATCCGCTGATTCCCTTCATCACCGAGGAGCTGTGGCAGAAAGTGGCGCCCCTGGCGGGAATGGACGCCGGCTCCATCATGCTGGCTCCTTTCCCCGAGGCCGACCCGGCCAAGGTGGACCGGGACGCCGAGGCCCGCATCGCCCTGCTGAAGGAAATGGTCAACGCCTGCCGCGCCCTGCGGGGCGAAATGAGCCTTTCCCCCGCCCAGCGGGTGCCCCTGGTGGTGCTGGGCGACAAGGCCACGGTGGAGGCCTTCGGTCCCTATCTCAAGGCCCTGGTGAAGCTGTCCGAGGTGACCGTCGCCGAGAAGGAATTGCCCGACGCCGACGCACCGGTGCAGGTGGTGGGCGATTTCCGCCTCATGCTCCAGGTGGAGGTCGACAAGGAAGCCGAGCTGGCCCGCCTGTCCAAGGAGATCGAGCGCCTCAAGGGCGAGATCGCCAAGGCCGAGGGCAAGCTGTCCAACGCTTCCTTCGTCGAGCGGGCCCCCGCCGCCGTGGTGGCCCAAGAGAAGGAACGCCTGGCCAACTTCGGCGCCACCCTGGAAAAACTCCAGGCCCAATTCGACAAGCTGAAATAAGGCCATGCACGAGCTCCTGGTGGAGATCATCGGCCTCATCGTTCCTTGGGTGGATGCGGTGGGCATCGCGGTGGTCCTGTGGGGGGCCGTGGAAGGGCTGGTCCTGTTGACGCGGCGGGGAATTCAGGCGCTGCGCGGGGTGTCTCCCCTCTCGGCGTTGGGGCACATCCGGGTCGCCCTGGGAGAAAAGATGGCCTTGGGCTTGGACTTCTTTCTCGCCGGCGACATTATCCAGACCATCGTCGTTCCCACCTGGGAATCCCTCGCCATTCTCGGCGGCATCGTGGTGATACGGACGGTGATCGCTTTCTTCCTCGGCCGCGATCTGAAGGCGTTGCGCGACTAAGGCGGAGGCAAGTGGCGGGCACTAAAAAAGCGCAGCCGTGGCTGCGCTTTTTCATGAGAGATTGATCACTTTTCCTTGAAGTCGTCGTGGCAGGCCTTGCAAGTCTTGCCCACGGCACCGATCTGGGCCTTGATCGCCTTCATGTCGTTGCCCTTGGCCACCTGGGCCAGCCTGGCGGTCTCCTGGGCGAACTTGTCATGGGCCTGCTTGAACTTGGCGCCGTCCGTCCAGATCTCCGCTTTGGCGCGGGTCTTCTGATTGTCGCCTTTTTCCGAACCGGCGGGGTATTGGTCGATGGGCAGGGTACTCAGGGTGGCGAGGATGCCGGCGTACTGTTCCACCTTGGCCTTGTCGAAGGGCAACTTGTCTTGGGACATGGCGCCCAGAGGGCCGAAGTAGGTTTTCACCAGGGTCATGGCGGACTGGCGGTACTTGATGGCGGCGTCGGCCTTGCTCTCCTCGGCGGCGAAGGCCTGCCCGGCAGCAGCGCCAAGCAGGAGAACGGCAACGGCAATGCGGGAATAACGCAACATACGGGAGACCTCCTCTGGAAAGGTTTGGAGCCCTTAAATTACCAGCTTTGAAGGGTCTGTTCCACCTTTGCCATGGTCTATACTGAAACCCGTGTGTCATCGGTGCGGGCTACAGTGAGCCCTGGCGCAAGAAAATCAACCTGTGGGGAGAGCAATGCCGGATAACAATACCATTCTTCTCGCGGCTCAGACCGCCGCGGCCCGCCACGGCAACGATCCAGCCAATCTGGTGCAGATTCTGCGGGAGGTCCAGGACGCCCTTGGATATATTCCCGAAGAGGCCGTGGACGACATCGCCCGCTTCTTGGATGTCCCCCGGGTGAGGGTGGCGGGAGTGCGCGGTTTTTACCATTTTTTTCACGATAAGCCCCACGGCCGCTATGAAATCCTGTTCAGCGACAACATCATCGAGCACCTGCAGGGCAAGCCGGAACTGTTGCAGCACATGTGTACCCGCCTGTGGGTGGAGCCGGAGCGCGTGTCGGAGGACGGCCTGGTGCGAGTGGGCAGCACTTCCTGCATCGGCATGAGCGACCAGGGGCCGGCGGCCCTGGTGAACGGCGTGCCGGTAACGCGCTTGAACATGGAGCGAGTGGAGGCCATGGTGGAACTGGTGCGGCAGGGGGTTCCCCTTGGACAGTGGCCGGCGGAGTTCTTCCAGGTGGAGGACAATCTGCACCGCACCGACGCCCTCCTGGGCGAGCCCCTGGAGCGCGGGGCGGGCGTTCGCGCGGCGGTGGCGAAAGGGAGCGACGGCATCCTGGCGGAAATCGACCGCTCCGGCCTGCGGGGCCGTGGCGGCGCGGGTTTCAAGACGGCGGTGAAGTGGGACTTCTGCCGCAAGGCGGTGGACACCGGCGAGGAGTGCAGCATCGTCGGCCCCAAGGTATGCGACAACACCGCCGCCACCGTGCGCTACGTGGTGTGCAACGCCGACGAGGGCGAGCCCGGCACCTTCAAGGATCGGGTGCTGCTCAACAGCCACGCCGACCTGGTGTTCGAGGGCATGACCGTGGCGGCCCGGGTCATCGGCGCCAAGCAGGGCTTCCTCTACCTGCGGGGCGAGTACCGCTATCTCCTCGACAGGCTCAACGGCATCCTCGCCCAGCGCCGGCGGGACGGCTTGCTGGGGGAAAACATCCTCGGCTCCGACTTCAGCTTCGACATCGTCATCCACCTCGGCGCCGGGGCCTATATCTGCGGCGAGGAGTCGGCCCTGATCGAATCCCTGGAGGGCAAGCGGGGCACCCCCCGCAACCGTCCGCCTTTCCCCGTGACCCACGGCTATCTGGGCAAGCCCACGGTGGTCAACAACGTGGAGACCTACGCCCTGGCGGCGAAAATCGCCGCCAAGGGGGGGGAGTGGTTCGCCGCCATCGGTACTCAGCAGTCCACCGGCACCAAGCTCCTGTCCATTTCCGGCGATTGCGATCGGCCGGGAGTCTATGAGTATCCCTTCGGCGTCACCGTGCGCCAGGTGCTGGCGGACTGCGGGGCCAAGGATGTCCGCGCGGTGCAGGTCGGCGGCCCCTCCGGCACCATCATCGGCGAGGGGGAGTTCGACCGCAAGCTGGCCTTCGAGGACCTGGCCACCGGCGGTTCCTTCATGGTGTTCAACCGGGAGCGGGACATCTTCGAGGCGGCGCGCAATTTCTCCGCCTTCTTCGCCCACGAGAGCTGCGGCTTCTGCACCCCCTGCCGGGTGGGCTCCGCCCTGCTGAAGAAGGGCATGGACAAGATCGCCTCCGGCCACGGCACCTGCGCCGACGTGGAGGAATTGAAGCGCATCGGCCAGCTCACCCGCGCCATGAGCCATTGCGGCCTGGGGCAGACGGCGGCCAACCCGGTTTTGCAGACCCTGGAGAAATTCTGGGGGGATTACGAAAAACGCCTGATTTCCAAGGAATTCGAACCCAGCTTCGATCTGGACAAGGCCTTGGCGGTGGCGCGGCGCATCACCGGCCGGGACGACGCCTGGGCCCACGTGAGCGCGGACTGAGGAGAGGCAATGAGCGACAACACCATCACCATCGACGGCCAGACCGTTCCCTTCTCACCCGGTCAGACCATCATGGAGGCGGCCATGGCGGCGGAAGTGTACATTCCCCACCTGTGCCACAACCCGGAATTCACCCCCCACGGCAGCTGCAAGCTGTGCACCGTCAACGTCAACGGCCGCAGCGCCGCCGCCTGCACCATGCCCGCCGCCTCGGGGCAGCAGATTCTCAACAACACCGAGGAGCTCAACGCCAACCGCCGCGCCCTGGTGCAGATGCTCTTCGTCGAGGGCAACCATTTCTGCCCCTTTTGCGAAAAGAGCGGCAACTGCCAGCTCCAGGCCCTGGGCTACTACCTGGGGATGATGGACCCCCACTACAACCACTTCTACCCGGCGAGGGCCGTGGACGGCTCCCATCCCGACGTTCTCCTCGACCTCAACCGCTGCATCATGTGCGAGCTGTGCGTGCGGGCCAGCCGGGACGTGGACGGCAAGAACGTCTTCGGCCTCACCGGGCGCGGCATCCATACCCGTATCACGGTCAACGCTTCCTCGGGCCGCCTGGGAGATACCAACCTGGCGGTCAGCGACAAGGCAGCGGAGGTATGCCCCGTGGGGGCCATCATCAAGAAGCGCCACGGCTTCGAGGTGCCCATCGGCGAGCGGCTTTACGACCACAAGACCATCCGCGAAGTGCAGACGGAGGCCCACAAATGAGCGAACAGAAGAAAATCCGCGTCGCCACCTGCTCCCTGGCGGGCTGCTTCGGCTGCCACATGTCCTTCCTCGACATCGACGAGCGCCTGCTGCAACTGCTGGAGCACATCGAGTTCGACCGTACCCCCCTCACTGACATCAAGCACTGCGGGCCCTGCGACGTGGGCATCATCGAGGGGGGCGTATGCAACTCCGAGAACGTCCACGTGCTGAAGGAGTTCCGCAAGAACTGCAAGGTCCTGGTGGCCATCGGCGCCTGCGCCGTCAACGGCGGCATCCCGGCGGTGCGCAACAACATCGACCTGTGGGAGTGCTTCCAGGAGGTCTACCACTACGGCATCGGCCTCAAGAACGGCCAGATACCCAACGACCCCGAGCTGCCCCTGCCCTTCGACCAGGTCCACCCCATCTACGAGGTGGTGAAGGTGGATTACTTCCTCCCCGGCTGCCCCCCGCCGGCGGACGCCATCTGGAAATTCCTCACCGACCTGCTGGCGGGCAAGACCCCCAAGCTGGAATACGAAACGCTGCACTACGACTGAAATCAGGGTAAACAAACATGAGCTTTGAACTGGAAACCGCCAAGGAACCCGAGAAACTCAAGCGCGTGGTGATCGAGCCGGTGAGTCGGGTCGAGGGCCACGGCAAAGTCACCATCCTCCTCGACGACGAGAACCGGGTCCACCAGGTGCGGCTGCACATCGTCGAATTCCGCGGCTTCGAGCGCTTCATCCAGGGGCGCCCCTACTGGGAGGCCCCCGTGATGGTGCAGCGTCTGTGCGGCATCTGCCCCGTGTCCCACCACCTCGCCGCCGCCAAGGCCATCGACGTCCTGGTAGGGGCCAAGCGCCTCACCCCCACGGCGGAGAAGCTGCGGCGCCTGATGCACTACGGCCAGATCCTGCAATCCCACGCCCTGCACTTTTTTCACTTGGCCTCCCCGGACCTACTCTTCGGCTTCGACAGCGACATCGCCAAGCGCAACATCGTCGCCGTGGCGGCGGAATACCCGGAAATCGCCAAGCAGGGCGTGCTGCTGCGAAAGTTCGGCCAGGAGATCATCCGCCTCACCGCCGGCAAGCGGGTCCACGGCACCGGCGCCATCCCAGGCGGCATGAACAAGAACCTGTCCAAGGAGGAGCGGTCGGAACTGCTCAAGGACATCTACCACATGGTGGCCTGGAGCCGGGACGCCGTCCACCTGGCGAAGAAGCTCTACGTCGAGGACCTGGAGCGCAACAGCCAGTTCGGCTACTTCCGTTCCAGCACCATGGGCCTCATCCGCGCCGACGGCGCCCTGGACCTCTACCACGGCGGCCTGCGGGCCAAGGACGCCATGGGCCAGCCCATCTTCGACCACGTGGACTACAGCGGCTACAACGACGTCATCAACGAGGAAGTGAAGAGCTGGTCCTACATGAAGTTTCCCTTCTTCACCGCCAAGGGCACCGAAGAGGGCTGGTACAAGGTGGGTCCCCTGGCGAGGGTCAACAACTGCGACTTCATATCCACCCCCCTGGCCGAAGCGGAGCGCCACGACTTCGTCGCCTATGGCGGCGGCTTCCCCATCCACTCGCCCCTGGCCTACCATTGGGCGCGGATGATCGAAATGCTCCACGCCGCCGAGGTCATCAAGGACCTGCTCCACGACGACGACGTGTCCGGCACCGACCTGGTGACCAAGGGCGAGCGCGCCCTGGAAGGGGTGGGAGTCATCGAGGCGCCCCGGGGCACCCTGTTCCACCACTACCGGGTGGACGAGAACGACCAGATCACCATGGCCAACTTGATCGTTTCCACCACCAGCAACAACCAGGCCATGAACGAGGCCGTGCGCCAAGTGGCCAAGCAGTACCTGGACGGCCACACCGTCACCGAGCCCCTGCTCAACCACATCGAAGTGGTCATCCGCGCCTTCGATCCCTGTTTGTCCTGCGCGACTCATGCGTTGGGGAAAATGCCGTTGATGGTGGAGATTTTGGATGCGGAGGGGGGGACGTTGGATCGGGTTTATAAGGATTCGGGGGGTGAGGTGGAGTGTACGGTCTGATTGTATGTCGACTGTACAAAACCTGGGACGTGCCAAATACAAATTAAAGCAGAAGGGAGAAACCGAATGCCGCGATACCCCCTCGCCTTGCTGTCATTGCTGGCCGTTTGCAGCGCCGCCCAGGCCGCCGACGGCGAGCTTACCAGCACCCTCAAGGACCAGAAGCAGGTGGCGGTGACGATCTACAACCAGGACCTGGCCCTGGTGAAGGACACTCGCCGGGTTTCCCTGGCCCGGGGCGACAACCGGCTGGCGTGGCGGGACGTGTCGGCGCGCATCCGGCCGGAGACGGCGCTGCTGCGCAATCTGTCGGACCCCAAGGGGTTCTATCTGGTGGAGCAGAACTTCGACTTCGATCTCCTTACCCCCCAGACCTTGCTGGATAAGTACGTGGGGCGCAAGGTGCGGGTAATCAAGACCAACCCGGCCACGGGGGCGGAGACGGTGGAGGAGGCGATGGTGCTATCGACCAACGGCGGGACGGTGCTGCAGTTTCCGGACCGCATCGAGTCCCACCCGCCGGGTCGCCTGGCTTTCCAGGCAGTGCCGGAAAACCTGCGGGATCGGCCGACCCTGGTGATGAATCTGCACGACCCCGACGGGGGCGGGGAGGAACTGGAGCTGTCCTACCTCACCGGCGGCTTGAGCTGGAAGGCGGACTATGTGGCGGAGCTGTCGGCCAAGGACGATCGCCTGGACCTCAACGGCTGGGTGACGCTGACCAACCAGAGCGGCACCGCCTACCGCAACGCCAAACTGCAACTGGTGGCGGGGGACGTGAACCGGGTGCGGGAGGAGGTGAGCTATGCCATGGACGGGCGCATCCCCATGCCGGCCATGGCCCCGGCGCCGCGCATGAAGGAGGAGGGGCTGTTCGAGTACCACCTCTACACCCTGGACCGGCCCACCACCCTGGCGGAGAACCAGACCAAGCAGGTGGCGCTGCTGTCGGCGTCGCGGATTCCGGTGCGGAAGGAGTTCCTCTTGCGTGGGGCGGATTATTACTACCGCAGCAGCGCCGGCGACATCGGCCAGAAGCTGAAGGTGGGCGTCTTCGTGGAGTTCGACAACGACGGTCACGGCCTCGGGGTGCCGCTGCCCAAGGGCATCGTGCGGGTGTACAAGAAGGATTCCGCCGGCAACGCCCAGTTCGTGGGCGAGGACCGCATCGACCACACGCCGAAGAACGAGAAGGTTCGCCTCAAGCTGGGGGAGGCCTTCGACGTGACGGCGGACAAGAAGCAGACGGACTTCCAGAAACTCTCCGGCACCAGCCGTTACAACTACGTGTTCGAGGAGGCTTTCCAGGTGGTGCTGAAGAACGCCAAGGATGAGGCGGCAACGGTGAAGGTGCTGGAGCCGATTCCCGGTGACTGGGAAATGCTCTCTGAAAGCCAGCCCCATGCCAAGGAGGCGGCCAATGCCGCTTCCTGGAAGGTCGCCGTGCCGGCCAACGGCAAGGCGACCCTCACTTATCGGGTGCGAGTGCGGTACTGATCAGGCTTCGACGGCGTATTCCGCCATCAGTACGTGAGTGTCGCCGGGGGCCACGGTGACCGCGTCGTCCAGGGCGTTGGCGGTTTCCACGCAGAGCATGCGGCGGTAGCCGTCGTCGCCCATATCGCCGAACTTCGCCCCTTTTTCTGCCCAGGGATTCCACACCACCGTTGAACGACTGCCGCTCTTGGCGATGCGGATGCGGCGCTTCAGGCCGGGGTCGTGGATGACCGCGGTGGCGGTGGTGCCGAGGTAAACCCGGTCCACTTCGCCGACGATGGTCACCGCCCCGTCCTGGGTCTTGCGGGCGCCGCCGTCCACCTTGTCGAGGAAAGCACAGCCTTCCAGGCCGTTCACCGACACGGCGCCGATATCACTGACGTGGAAGTAGGTGTGCAGGGCCTCGCTGAGGGTAAGGGGCTGGTTGCCCAGGTTGCGGGTGGCCAGTTCGATGCGCAGGACAGCCCCGACGGTGACGGTGAGGGTGAGCTCGGCACGATGGGGCCACCAGGCGGCGGTTTCCTGGTCCTGTTGCAGTTTCAGGGTGAGGCGGGTGGCGCCGTCGGTCAGCTGTTCGCTGGATGCCACGTCCCAGGGCTTGTTGCGGGCGAAGCCGTGGGCGGGGAAGGCGCTCTCCGTGGCGTGGGGACCGAACCAGGGCCAGCACACGGGTATGCCGCCCCGCAGGGATTTTCCGGCGGTGTACTTGGCCTGGGGGCTGAGCCATACCACCGCTTCCTGGTCCTTGGGGGCCCAGGTGAGGATTTGTCCCCCTTCCAGGGCGATGGAGGCCGAGCCGAGGGGGTTGGCGATTTCCGCCAGGGTGGGGCCGTTGTCGGCGCGAGTGAAGCGCAGGGCGCCTGCCAGGGCGTGGCGGCTGTTGAGCATGTCGAGGTCGAGTGTCATGGGGGCTTGTCTTTCTTTTGGGGTTAGTTTTCCTGGCGGAAGATGTCCACGATCTCTTCCTCGAACTCGGTCAGGCCGTCGAGGCCCAGGCCGAGTTCCTGCAGGACCTGGTCGCGCATTTCGTCCCACTGGGTCTCGGCCAGGCCGGAAATCTTGTGGTAGAGGTGGCGCGCCATCTGCAGGATGGACACCAGGGTGAGGGCGGAATGGTCCACGTGGAGGCGGTCATGGTGGAAGCGTACCGCCTGGCAGACGAAGTCCGGCAGGTTCCAGTGGCGGGCCACCAGGAACCCCACCACGGTGTGGTCGGTGTTGAAGCGACGGTCCTCTTCGCGGAAATCGGGCCAGTTGTTGCCCTCGCCGAGGCGGAAGGCCTTGCAGTAGTCCGGGAAGCGCTGCATCAGGATGGGGACGCCGCACTCATGGAACAGGCCCGCCATGTAGGCCTGGTCCGGCGAGATGTTGCAGGCGGAAATGACCTTGCCGGCGATGATGGAGGAGAGGGCGGCGATGTCGCCGGAACGCTCCCAGAACTTCTCGTACACCGCTTCCTGGCCGCCGATGGCCTGGCGCAGGGCGATGCCCTTGACGATGTTCACCACCTGGTTGATGCCCAGCACCACCAGGGCCTTGCTGATGTTGTCGACGGGGCGGGAGAGGCCGTAGAAGGGCGAGTTCACCACCTTGAATACCACGGCGCACAGGCCCGTGTCCTGACCAATGAGCTTGGCGATGGCGTTGGTGTTGTTGCCGGCGCTGTTGAGCAGTTTTTCGATCTCCGCCAGGATGCTCGGCCGCGGCGGAATCTGGATGCCGTTCTTGAGGAGTTCGTCGAACTGTTTCTGTTCGTCGGGAGAAAGTTGTTTGGCGCTCATGAGGGGGCTTTCGACTGGGGCGGTTCAGCCGAAATTATAATGCTTGCGCAGGGGGCGGCGCACCTCCCAGGTGCAGGACAGCCCGGCGGGAAAGGTCGCCAGGTCTCCGGCGCGGATTTCCACCGGCTCTCCGCCGTCGGGAGTGACGATCACCTCGCCTTCCAGCAGGTAGCAGGTTTCGGCGCAATCGTAGGTCCAGGGGAAGGTGGAAACTTCCTTGCTCCACACGGGCCAGTCCGCGACTTCCAATTGCTCCAGTTTCTCGGGGCGCGGTTGGCGTTCCAGCCGAATGGCGCCCATGTCAGAACTCCGCGTTCTGGTTGAAATAGCGGAAGGAATCCTTCAGCCGGGTCCGCGCCGCCTCGCTGAGGTCGATGAATTCGATGCCGCACTGGACTTTGTCGCCGGCGGGGCGTTGCCACTTGATGCGCCCCTTGACGGTGAGCGGAGTCTGGGACTGGTAGCTTTCCAGGTCGCCGTAGGGCAGCAGAATGGCGAGGCTGGCTTCCTGTTTCTCGTCCAGGGGGGCGCCGAGGGTGAGGCGGATGCCCGACAGGCTGAAATCGCCGCTGATGCCCTCCAGGACCTGGCCGCCCTGGGTGACGCTGGCCAGCAGGCTGTTGTGGCTGCGGGGGTGGCGGCGCTTTTCGTGGCTGGCGGGTTCGATGACGGTGCGGTGGTCGAAGGTGAAGCCCGCCATCAGGTTGTTGAGCCGTTCGGTGACGTTGTGCAGGTTGTTGCCGATGGTGGCGGTGGTTTCCACTTTGGAGGCGTTTTCCTTCAGGGTGTCGAACAGGCTTTGAAGGGTGCTTTGCAGGCGGGTGAATTGGCCGAGCTGGGCATTGCTGGCCTCGGCGATGTGGCGGGTGGACTCGGCGGTGTGGGCCACTTCCTGCACCATGGCCTCGATGACCGAGGCGGTTTCCCCGGCGACCTGCTGGTTGTCGTGGACTTTTTCCACCACGGCGCTCATGGCCTGGCTCACCTGCTGCACCTTGCCGGTCAGCTGGTTGATGATTTCGGACACCTCGGCGGCGGAGGAGGTGGTACGCTCCGCCAGCTTGCGCACCTCGTCGGCCACCACGGCGAAGCCCCGCCCCTGTTCGCCGGCCCGTGCCGCCTCGATGGCGGCGTTGAGGGCCAGGAGGTTGGTCTGGCCGGCGATGGTCATGATGGCGTCGATGATCTGGTGGATATGTTCCGCCTGCTGTTCCAGTTCCAGGATTTCCCCCGAGGCCCGGTTCGCCTCCTGGGCGGTGATTTCCATTTCGGCGATGGTGCGCTGCACCGTCTGAATGCCTTCTCGGGCCTTGTCTTCCGTGGCGCGGGAGCGCTCGGCGGCGGAATGGGCCAGCTCCTGGACGGAGGCGGATACCCGGTGCAGTTCCGTGGTCGCCTCGGTGACTTCCGCCGAGCGGCTTTCCTCCTGGTGGCTCACCTCGGCGATTTCGTTGGAAATCTTGGCAATCTGGTAGGCGGATTGCCCCATGCGCTTACCGCTGTCGTCGATCTCGTGCATGATGCGGTTGAGCTGGGCGAGCACGTCGTTGAAGCTGTGCGCCAATTCGCCGATTTCGTCCCGGGGAGTGTTTTCCACACCCTGGGTGAGGTCGCCGTTCTCCACCGCCTTGAGGGCGTTGCACAGGCTGCGGATGGGACGCACGAAGAGGGTGGCGACGAAGCCGATGAGGAAGAATTGGAGGACGAATTCGATGCCAGATTCCCAGAAGGAGTTGAAGATGTAGGCGCTGTGATTGGCCTGCAGCTCGGCGATGACCTGGGCAGGCACGCCGTGGCGGGCGGCGATGTCGGTCATTTTTCCCAGTTCGTGGGAGGCGAGGATGCGGTTGTAGATGGTGGTGACCATGGTCACCAGGAAGAAGCCGAGCTGGAGTTTCCAGCGGATGCTGAGGGAGAGAAGCCAGTTGCGCATGGTGGTCCTGCAAAGCGGGTTACTTGAGCCGCTTATAGTAATTGATCAGGCCGTTGGTGGAACTGTCGTGGGCGGAGATTTTTTTCGTTCCCCCCAGCTCGGGCAGGATGGTCTTGGCCAGCTGCTTGCCCAGTTCCACGCCCCACTGGTCGAAGGAATTGACGTTCCATACCACGCCCTGGACGAATACCTTGTGCTCGTAGAGGGCAATGAGCTTGCCCAGGGTTTTCGGATCCAGTTTCTGGAACAGGAGGGAGTTGGTGGGTTTGTTGCCCTCGAACACCTTGTGGGGCAGCAATTCCTTGAGGGCCTTGCCTTTCATGCCGACGGCCCGCAACTCGGCTTCCGCTTCGGTGCGTGTCTTGCCTCGCATCAGAGCCTCGGTCTGGGCGAAGAAATTGGACAGCAGGATCGGGTGGTGCTCGCCGAGTGGGTTCTGGCTTTGGGCAGGAGCTAGGAAATCGGCGGGAATCAGCTTGGTGCCCTGGTGGATGAGCTGGTAGAAGGCATGCTGGCCGTTGGTGCCGGGCTCGCCCCAGATCACAGGGCCGGTGGTGTAATCCACGACCTTGCCGTCGCGGCCCACCCGCTTGCCGTTGGATTCCATGTCCAGTTGCTGTAGGTAGGCGGGGAAGCGGTGCAGGTACTGGTCGTAGGGCAGCACGGCGTGGGAGGCGGCGCCGAAGAAGTTGTTGTACCACACCCCCAGCAGGCCCATGAGTACCGGCAGGTTCTTGCCCAAGGGGGTCTTGCGGAAGTGCCGGTCCATCTCGTAGCCGCCCTCCAGCATGGCCTCGAAATTGTCCATGCCGATATAAAGCGCGATGGGCAGGCCGATGGCGGACCAGAGGGAATAGCGGCCGCCGACCCAGTCCCAGAATTCGAACATGTGGGCGGTGTCGATGCCAAACTTGGCCACTTCCCCGGCGTTGGTGGAGACGGCGACGAAGTGCTTGGCCACGGCGCTATCCTTTTTCGCCGCCTGGAGGAACCATTGCCGCGCCGACTGGGCGTTGGTCATGGTTTCCTGGGTGGTGAAGGTCTTGGAGGCCACCACGAACAGGGTGGTTTCCGGTTTGATGTCCTTCAGCACTTCGGCCAGGTGGGTGCCGTCGATGTTGGACACGAAGCGAGCGCGGAGGCCGGGGACGGCGTAGGGTTTCAGCGCCTCGCAGGCCATCGCCGGCCCCAGGTCGGAACCGCCGATGCCGATGTTGACGATGTCGGTGATCTTCCTGCCCGTATAGCCCTTCCACTTGCCGCTGTGGATCTGCTCGACGAAGGCGCGCATCTGGGCTAGCACCCGGCGCACGTCGGGCATCACGTCGCGGCCGTCCACCCTTACCGCCTTCTTCGAGCGGTTGCGCAGGGCCGTGTGGAGCACGGCACGGCCCTCGGTGAAGTTGATCGCGTCGCCGGAAAACATGCGCTCGACCCAGTCCTGGAGCTGTACTTCTTCCGCCAAGGCGAGGAGGAGGGTCATGGTTTTGGCGGTCACCCGGTTTTTCGAGTAATCCAGCAGCAGGTCGCCGCAACGGGCGGAGAAGCGCTCGAAGCGTCGGGGATCGTCGCGGAACATGTCCCGCAGGTGTTGCGGGGCGATTTCCTGGTAGTGTTTTTTGAGGGCCTTCCAGGCCGGGGTGCGTGTCAGTGTGGACATGGTTGCTGAGCAATTATGGGTTGTCGTCGGTGGAAAGAGCCTCTCCTTCCCCAGGGAGGGGAAGGAGAGCGGTCATCCCCGCTGGAGCACGATGGCGGCCAGGGGCGGCAGGGTCACCACCAGGGAATGGGGCTGGCACATCCACCCCAGTTCCTCGCTTTCCAGGCCTTCGCCGTTGCCCAGGTTGCTGCCGCCGTAGTGGCTGGAGTCGCTGTTGAAAATCTCCCGGTAGCGGCCGCCCTGGGGAACGCCGATGCGGTAGCCGCTGCGGGGGACGGGAGTGAAGTTGAGGGCGACGACGACGAAGGAGCCATCCCGGCCCCAGCGCAGGTAGCTGATGATGGACTGATCGGCGTCGTGGCAGTCGATCCAGTTGAAGCCTTCCGCCTGGAAGTCCTGGCTGTGGAGGGCGGGCAGCTGACGGTAGAGGTGGTTGAGGTCGCGCGCCAGGCGCTTCACACCCTGGTGCTGTTCCCGCTCCAGCAGCCACCAGTCGAGCTCGGCGCCGACCCACCACTCCCGCCCCTGGGCGATTTCGTTGCCCATGAAGTTGAGCTTCTTGCCCGGGTGGGTCATCTGGTAAGACAGCAGCAGGCGCAGGTTGGCGAATTTTTGCCAGCCGTCGCCGGGCATCTTGTCCAGCAGGGAGCGCTTGCCGTGGACCACTTCGTCGTGGGAGAAGGGCAGGACGAAGTTCTCGGTGTAGGCGTAGAGCTGGCCGAAGGTGAGCTGGTTGTGGTGATAGCGGCGGTGGACGGGTTCGTGCTCCATGTAGGACAGGGTGTCGTTCATCCAGCCCATGTTCCATTTCATGGAAAAGCCCAGGCCGCCAAGATAAGTGGGGCGGGACACCATGGGCCAGGCGGTGGATTCTTCGGCGAAGGTCAGGGCGCCGGGGAACTCCTCGTGGACCATCACGTTCAGGCTGCGCAGGAACTCGATGGCGTCGATGTTCTCCCGCCCGCCGTACTTGTTGGGAATCCACTCGCCGTCCTTGCGGGAGTAGTCCAGGTAGAGCATGGAGGCCACGGCGTCCACCCGCAGACCGTCGATGTGGAATTCGGCCAGCCAGTAATGGGCGCTGGCGAGAAGGAAGGTCTGCACCTCGTGGCGGCCATAGTTGAAGATGTGGGTGCCCCAGTCCTGGTGGAAGCCGAGGCGCGGGTCCTCGTGCTCGTAGAGGGCGGTGCCGTCGAAGCGGGCCAGGGCCCAGGAATCGGTGGGGAAGTGGGCCGGCACCCAGTCGAGGATGACGCCGACGCCCGCCCGGTGGCAGGCGTCGACGAAGACCTTGAAGTCCTCCGGCGTGCCGTAGCGGGAGGTGGGGGCGAAATAGCCGGTGGTCTGGTAGCCCCAGGATTCGTCCAGGGGGTGCTCGGAAATGGGCATCAGCTCGATGTGGGTGTAGCCCATTTCCTGGATGTAGGGCACCAGGGTGTCGGCCAGCTCCCGGTAGCTGTGGAAGCTGCCGTCGGGCTTGCGCTGCCAGGAGCCGAAATGGAGTTCGTAGATGTTGATGGGGCCGTGCTGCCAGTCGAAGCGGGCGCGTTCTTCCATCCAGGCGCCGTCTTGCCAGCAGTAAGGGGAGTCGGCGGGAACCCGGGCGGCGGTGCCGGGGCGCAGTTCGTACTCCCGGCCGTAGGGGTCGGTCTTGACGAAAACGTGGCCCGTGTCCCGGTTGCGCAGTTCGAACTTGTACAGATCGCCGGCCTGCAGGCCGGGGACGAACAGCTCCCACATGCCGCTGGAACCCCGGGCGCGCATGGGGTGGCGGCGTCCGTCCCAGCCGTTGAAGTCGCCCACCACCGACACCCGCTCGGCGTTGGGGGCCCAGACGGAGAAGAACACGCCCTCGACGCCTTCCCATACCATGCGGCGGGCGCCGATGTGGCGGTAGGCTTGGAGTAGGCGGCCCTGGTTGAAGAGGAACAGGTCGTCCTCCCCGATTACCGGACCGAAGGTGTAGGGGTCCACGGTTTCCCAGGTGTGGCCGTTTTCCTCGATGCGCAGGCGGCAGGGGCGGGCGGGGGGCGCGGCATTCTCGCCCCGCCACAGGAACAGACCCTGTTTGCCCTGCAGTTCGGCCCAACCGGCGGGAGTCTGCAGCCACATCCGGCTGGCGTGGGGGTGGTAGGCGCGGAAGACGGGGATGCCGAATTCCTGGTGCAACCCGAGGTAGGCGAAGGGATCGTGGAGCCGTCCCTCGATCAATGCGGCATGATGCGGATTGACTTTGCCGGGGGTGTCGTGTTTCATATCCTCGTCATCCTTGGGGTGTAGAGTTGTGATGGCTGCCGTCCCGCGTCGGGCTTGGCTTTTGCGATAACCATATTAGCAGATAATGTTGCGGCGCATATTGCAGCCGAATTGACTAGACTTAGAAAAGTGTTCCTGAAACACGAGACAAATTTTCGGGATTAGGAGGCCTCTTTGCATAAACAGCGTGATTTTCCCCGTTTCGTCAGCTTGCTTACCAAGAATACCGTCGCGCTCATCCTAGCCGGCGGCCGGGGCAGCCGCCTGAAGCAGATGACCGATTGGCGGGCCAAGCCCGCGGTCCCCTTCGGCGGCAAATTCCGCATCATCGACTTTCCCCTCTCCAACTGCATCAACTCGGGTATTCGTCGGGTCGGCGTGGTTACCCAGTACAAGGCCCACAGCCTGATCAAGCATATCCAGCGCGGTTGGGGTTTCCTGCGGGGAGACTTCAACGAGTTCGTGGAGCTGCTTCCCGCCCAGCAGCGGGTGGCGGAGGACAAGTGGTACACCGGCACCGCCGACGCGGTGTTCCAGAACCTGGACATCCTGCGCTTCTACGACCCGGAATACGTCCTGATCCTGGCCGGCGACCACGTGTACAAGATGGACTACGGCGAGATGCTGGCCTTCCATGCCGCCAATTCCGCCGACATGACGGTGGCTTGCCTCGACGTCCCCATCGAGGAGGCCCATGCCTTCGGCGTGATGTCGGTGAACGAGGAGGGGCGCGTCACCTCCTTCCAGGAGAAACCCAAGCATGCCGAGCCGATGCCGGGAACCACCGACCGGGTGCTGGCGAGCATGGGTATTTACGTCTTCAACGCCGCCTTCCTCTACGAACAGCTGGTGCGGGATGCGGACGATCCCAAATCGGGCCACGACTTCGGCCACGACCTGATTCCCTACATGATCTCCAAGTACCGGATCTTCGCCCACCGCTTCGCCGACAGCTGCGTCGGCAGCCCCAAGGACCGCCCCTACTGGCGCGACGTGGGAACCATCGATGCCTACTGGGAAGCGAACATGGAGCTCACCAAGGTGACGCCGGACCTCAACATGTACGACGAGGACTGGCCCATCTGGACCTACCAGGAGCAGTTGCCGCCGGCCAAGTTCGTCTTCGACAGCGACGAACGGCGCGGCATGGCGGTGGATTCCATGGTGTCCGGCGGCTGCATCATCAGCGGCGCCGCCCTGCGGCGTTCCCTGCTGTTCTCCAACGTCACGGTGAACAGCTATTCCACCGTGGAGGACTCGGTGATTCTGCCCAACGTCACCATCGGCCGCCACTGCCGTCTGCGCAAGGTGGTGATCGACAAGGGCTGCGAGATTCCGGAGGGGACAGTCATCGGCGAGAACCGCGAGGAAGACGCCAAGCGCTTCCACGTGTCGGAAAAAGGGGTCACCCTGGTCACCCCGGAAATGCTGGGGCAGAACGTTCACCACGGCCGCTGACGGCGGCCCCTTGGGGCTGAGGGATGGATAAGAAGCTGCACCTCATCCTGTGCTGGCACATGCACCAGCCGGATTACCGCAATTTGACCAGCGGCGAATTCACCTTGCCGTGGACCTACCTCCACGCCACGAAGGATTACACCGACATGGCCTGGCACCTGGAGCACAGCAAGGTGAAGGCGGTGGTGAATTTCGTCCCCGTTCTTCTCGACCAGCTGGAGGACTACGCCCGCCAGTTCAAGGAGGGGAAGGTGCGGGATCCGCTTCTGTCGCTCCTGCCGCGGGACGATCTGGAAAGCCTTACCGCCGCCGAGCGCCAGCTTATCCTGGACAGCTGCTTCCGCAGCGATCATGCCAAGATGATCGAGCCTTATCCGCCCTATCGCCGCCTGTTCGAGCTGTATAAGCTGATCCAGGGGCCGGGGGGATCGCGTCAGGAATACCTGTCCACCCAGTACATGGCCGACCTGCTGGTGTGGTACCACCTCGTATGGATGGGGGAGACGGTAAGGCGGGAATCCGACCTGGTGGTGCGCCTCATGACCCAGGGCTGCGATTTCACGCCGACCGACCGGCGCAAGCTGTACCAGCTCATCGGCGACCTGATCGGCGATTTGGTGCCCCGTTACCGCAAGCTGGCCCAAAGCGGCCGAATCGAGCTTTCCTCCACGCCTTACCACCATCCCATCGCCCCCCTGCTGATCGACTTCAAGAGCGCCCGGGAAAGCAATCCCGACTCGTCGCTGCCGGATTCGCCGGCCTATCCCGGCGGGCGCACGCGGGTGGTGGCCCATATCCAGGCGGCGTGCGACAGCCACTGCCGGCGTTTCGGCGCCAAGCCAGTCGGCATGTGGCCGGCGGAAGGGGGCGTGTCCATGGAAACCCTGCGCCTGATGGCCGAGCACGGCTGCCGCTGGGCGGCCACCGGGCAGGGAGTGCTGGTGAACAGTCTGCATAATACCGGCCATGACGCGGCGCTGCCGGAAAAGCATGCCTACCTCTATCGGCCCTACCAGATAGATGGCTTGGACGGCCTGACCTGTTTTTTCCGCGACGATACGCTCTCCGACCTGATCGGCTTCGAGTACGCCAAGTGGTACGGCAGCGATGCGGTGAACCACTTCATCCAGCAGCTGGAGGCCATCTGGCGCAGCACGCCGGAAAGGGAGGAGCCGGTGGTGAGCGTGATCATGGACGGCGAGAACGCTTGGGAATACTACCCCTACAACGGTTACTACTTTCTCTCCGGCCTCTACGCGGCCTTGCAGGACCATCCCTTCATCCGCACCACCACCTTCCGGGACCACTTGGAATTCTGCGCCGAGCGCGAGACCCGTGGGGACAGGTCTCTTCCCTGCGCGGCACGGGGCTTTCTCCCGAAGTTGACGGCGGGGAGCTGGGTCTACGGCAATTTTTCCACCTGGATCGGCGATCCGGCCAAGAACCGGGCCTGGGACTTGCTGTGCGCGGCCAAGGCAAGCTTCGACATGGTCATGGCCAGCGGGCGGCTGACGGCGGAAGAGCAGGAGGCGGCCCGCAGCCATCTCTCCGACTGCGAGGGCTCCGACTGGTTCTGGTGGTTCGGCGACTACAACCCGGAAATCAGCGTCAGCAGTTTCGACAAGCTGTTCCGCGACAATTTGGCCATTCTCTACGGCCTGCTCAAGCTGCCGCCGCCCCCTGACCTCAAGCGCCCCATCTGCCGCGGCAGTTCGGGGGAAGTGGAGGCGGGCGGCACCATGCGGCGTTCGACATGACGTCCTATAATTACCCCTTAAAGTTACCGCGGAACCCTTATTCATGACACGCACCGTCACCCTCCTGTTGGGCGTTCACGCCCACCAGCCCGTGGGCAATTTCCCCGAAGTGCTGGAAGACGCCCACTTCCGCTGCTACAAGCCCTTCATCCATACCCTGCATCGTTTCCCCGACTTCCGTTTCGCCATCCATTTCTCCGGCTGGCTGCTGGACTGGCTGCTGGAGCGTTATCCCGAGGACATGGCGCTGCTGCGCGAAATGGTCCAGCGCGGGCAGGTGGAGTTGGTGGGAGCCGGGGATACCGAGCCGGTGCTGGCGGTGATTCCCTACCGGGACCGGGTGGGGCAGGTCGTCGCCCTGTCGGACAAGCTGGAGCGGCGCTTCGGCCAGCGGCCCGAAGGGGCCTGGCTCACCGAGCGGGTATGGGAGGCCACGGTGGTGCCGGCCCTGGCGGATTCCGGTATCGGCTATGTAACGGTGGACGACTACCACTTCCTCTGTGCCGGCAAGCCCATGGCAGCCCTGAACGGCTTCTTCACTACCGAGGAGGACGGCCGCCGGCTCGACCTGTTCCCTATTTCCGAAGCCCTGCGCTACCGGCTGCCCTTCTCCACCGCCCATGACGCCGTCGCCTATCTGGAAAGCCTGGCGCGGGAAGAGGGCGAGCAGGCCGCCGCGATCTATTTCGACGATATCGAGAAATTCGGCATCTGGCCCGAGACCTACCAGTGGGTGTACGAAAAGGGCTGGCTGACCGATTTCATCCAGGGGGTGCTGGCTTCGCCCCATATCCGCACCGGACTCTACCGGGATTATCACCGGGACGCCCGCACCCGGGGCGTGGTGTACCTGCCCACCACCTCGTATATCGAGATGAACGAGTGGACGCTTCCCGCTGCGGAGGCCAACGAGTTCGCCGATCTGGTGCAGCACAGCAAGAACGCCGGCCTGTTCGACCGCCAAAAGGCGTTCCTGCGGGGGGGCATCTGGAAGAACTTCCTTTCCCGCTACCCCGAATCCAACTGGATGCACAAGCGCATGCTCCAGCTTTCGGCCCGTTTCGACGCCCTGCCGGAAAAACGCAAAACCCCCGCCCTGCGCCGTGAACTGTATGACGCCCAGGCCAACGACGCCTATTGGCACGGCCTTTTCGGCGGCCTTTATCTTCCGCACCTGAGGCGCGC
>JBFXHL010000026.1:0-28842 GCA_050177075.1 Sulfuricellaceae bacterium
ACGGCGTCAAGACCCTGACGGCGAAATAAACCTGTAACAATCCTGGACTAGCCTCTCCCGGTTAAACCGAACTACCAAGCGCGAGGAGACCCCGATGCTGCAAGAACATACCCTGAAGCAATTCGATGCCGAGCTGGAGGCGGTGCGTTCCCGCGTGCTGCAGATGGGGGGGCTGGTCGAGGAGCAAATCACCAACGCCATCGAGGCCCTCTCCACCGGCGACACCGACCTGGCGGAGCGGGTGGTGCAGGACGACCACCGAGTCAACGCCCTGGAAGTGGAGATCGACGAGGACTGCAACCAGATGATCGCCCTGCGCCAGCCCACGGCCAGCGACCTGCGGATGATCATGACGGTGGTGAAGACCATCACCGACCTGGAGCGCATCGGCGACGAGGCGGAGAAGATCGGCCGCATGACCAAGCTGCTCTACGCCAACGACCAGCTGGCCATGCCCCGCTTCACCGAAATCCGCCACATGAGCGACATCGTGGTGGACATGCTGCGCAAGGCCCTCGATGCCTTCGCCCGCCTCGACTTGGCCGCTGCGGCCCAGGTGGTGCGCCAGGACATGGACGTGGACAGCGAATACCGCGCCTCCCTGCGCCACCTCATCACCTTCATGATGGAGGACCCGCGCAAGATTTCCATGTCCATCGAAATCCTTTTCGTCATCAAGGCCCTGGAGCGCTGCGGCGACCACGCCAAGAACATGGCCGAATACGTGGTGTACATGGTCAAGGGCAAGGACGTGCGCCACGTGGCCCTGGAAGAGATCGAGCGCGAGGCCGCGTCGGACTAGCCAGAGGGCGCGGAACCCTCTATCCTCGCCGCTTTGTTCAAACGATAATGTGGACAGCGTTTGAGGGGAGGACGAGGGGATATGTCTGAGCAGGCAACACTTGCCGCCGTGGATCTGGGTTCCAACAGCTTTCGCCTGGAGGTGGCCCGGGTGGTGGAACACCAGATTTATCCCCTGGATTCCCTGAAGGAAACCGTCCGCCTCGCCGCCGGCCTCACCGACGACAAGTTCCTCGAACCCGACGCCCAGGAGCGGGCCTTGGCTTGCCTGCGGCGCTTCGGCGAGCGCCTGCGGGGCCTGCCCCGCCAGGCAGTGCGGGTGGTGGGCACCAATACCCTGCGGGTGGCGAAGAATGCCCCGGACTTCCTCGCCCAGGCCCAGGCAGCCCTGGGCTTCCCCATCGACATCATCGCCGGCCGGGAAGAGGCGCGCCTCATTTACCTCGGCGTTTCCCACAGCCTCCCGCCCACGGACGAGAAGCGGCTGGTGGTGGATATCGGCGGCGGCTCCACCGAGTTCATTATCGGCAGCCGCTACACCCCCCTGGAAATGGAGAGCCGCTACATGGGCTGCGTCAGCTTCAGCCGGCGCTTCTTCCCCGACGGCAAGATCACCAAGGCCAGCCTGGAAGCGGCGGAAATGGCGGCTCGCAGCGAAATCCGCAATATCACCGTGGACATGAGTTCTTCCCACTGGGACAGGGCCATCGGTTCCTCAGGCACCGCCAAGGCGCTGTCGGAGGTGCTGGTGGCCAACGGCCTGGCCGACGAAGGGATCACCGCCGAGGGCATGGCCCAGTTGCGGGCTCTCCTGCTCAGGGCCAAGGATACCGCCAAGCTGACCCTGGCCGGTCTCAAGGCCGACCGCATTCCCGTGCTGCCCGGCGGTTTTGCCGTCATGTCGGCGGTATTTTCCGAGCTGGGCATCCAGCGCATGAGCATTTCCGACAGCGCCTTGCGGGAGGGGCTGCTCTACGACCTGTTGGGCCGCATCGAACACCACGACACCCGGGACGCCACCGTGCGCCAGTTCATGAAGCGCTATCACGTGGACCGCAAGCAGGCCATGCGGGTGGAGGAGCTCTCCGCCGCCCTGCTGGAGCAGTTGGCGGAAAAAATCCCCCTGGACCTCGGGGCCTCTCTCCAGCTCCTGGGCTGGGCCGCCCGCCTGCACGAAGCGGGCCTCGCCATCGCCCACAACGGCTACCACAAGCACGGCGCCTACATCATCAGCAACGCCGACATGCCCGGCTTCTCCCGCGCCGATCAGGCGCGTCTCGGCATGCTGGTCCACGCCCAGCGCCACTCCCTAGGCAAAGTCGCTTCCCAGGTGAACGACCTTTCCGACTGGGCAATGATCCTGGCCCTGCGTCTGGCGATCCTCTTCTACCGCAACCGCAGCGATGTCCGCCTGCCCCGTTTCAAATTGCGCTGGAGCGGCAAGGGTTTCGTTTTGAAGTTGGACAAGACATGGCTGGAGCAGAACCTGCTGATGGAAACCATGCTCGCCGCCGAGGCGAAGGAATGGAAAACGGTGGGCTTGGGGTTCAAGGTGGCGGGGGAGTAAGGGGCCGCAATAGCTCGAATGCTGGCGCATTCGGGCGTATTTTGGCTTCGACGTCACATTAGCCTGCGGCGAATGTGAGTCTGCGCCGAAACACGCCGTGGATTTCGCAGGAACCTATTATGGCGTGTTTTCTTCCACGAAGCGGGGGAAGTATGCCGCGTCCACGATGTAGGTCCCGTCGCAATTGAAAGAGGCCCGCACCAACCCCTGGGAGAGGGAGATGGCGGCGTTGCGCAGGTAGTAGCCGTCGATTTCCCGCAAGCGGTTGAAGGACTGGATGATGTTCTTAATCTGCTGCTTGGCCAGGGGCTGCCACGCCTCCCGCTGCCGGTCCATCAGGTCCTGCCAGTGGAGCGGCAGGTATTGGCGCAGGGAGCCTTTTTGCACCACGTTCTTCACCCGGCGGATGATGCGCATTTTTTCCTGGTAGGGGACGCGGACGAAGTGGCGCTCCAGGTAGCCGTCGCCGAGGAGGGCCTCGGCGTCGTGGATTTCGTAGTTGAAGGGGTTGAACACCGATTCGGTGCGCACTTCGCTGCTGTTGAAGCCGATGTAGATGCCGTAGCAGCCGGTCTTGCGCAGCAGCCATTCGCAGGCTTCCAGCACTTCGGGGGCGCGCTTGTCGATGCGGCTTTCGTGGCGGGGGCGCAAGGGGACGGTTTCGCGCAGGGTCGGGTCGCCGCGGACGCTGACGGCGAGCTTGCCCGGCGGCAGGCCGAAGGCGCCGACGATGGCCTCGTGAATGACGTCGTAGTCACGGTCGGATTGGGTGGTGCAAGATTCCATGATGCTCCCTTGGAGAGGGGCGGAGGATAATCGTTCCCGATGACGGATTGATGACGGCGGTTATTTCGCCAGCTGTTCCAGCAGGGCGCCCTGGGCGGTGTAGGGCTTGGCCCGGCCCGGCTTGGCCCGGTGGTAGCGGCCCTCGGCGTCCATCAGCCAGGCCTGTCCATTGTCCTTGAGGAAGGGCTGCAGTCCTTCGCGGACCACCCGCTTCTTCAGCTTCGGGTCCAGGACCGGGAAGCAGGTTTCGATGCGGCGGAAGAAGTTGCGGCTCATCCAGTCGGCGCTGGCGAGGTACAGGGGTTCCTCGCCGTCGTCCCAGAAATAGAACACCCGGGAATGTTCCAGAAAGCGGCCGACGATGGAACGGACGCGGATGTTCTCCGAAACCCCCGGGATTCCGGGGCGCAGGGCGCAGACCCCGCGCACGATGAGGTCGATTTTCACCCCGGCGCAGGAAGCCTCGTAGAGGGCGTGGATGATCTGGGGTTCGAGGAGGGAATTCATCTTGGCGATGATGACCGCCTTCTTGCCCGCGCGGGCATGTTCCATCTCCCGCTGGATGGCCTTGATCAGGTTGGGGTGGAGGGTGAAGGGGGACTGCCACAGGTGTTTCAGCTCCCCCGCCTTGCCCAGGCCGGTAAGCTGGAGGAAGACTTCCGCCACGTCGGCGCAGAGTTCCTCGTGGCAGGTCATGAGGCCGAAGTCGGTGTAGAGGCGGGCGGTGCGGGGGTGGTAGTTGCCGGTGCCGAGGTGGACGTAGCGGCGGATGCCGCCCTCCTCCCGCCGCACCACCAGGGCCATCTTGGCGTGGGTTTTGTAGCCCACCACGCCGTACACGACGTGGGCGCCGGCTTCTTCCAGCTTCGCCGCCCAGTTGATGTTGGCCTCCTCGTCGAAGCGGGCCAGCAGTTCCACCACCGCGGTGACCTCCTTGCCGTTGCGGGCGGCGGTGATGAGGGCCTGCATCAGGGCGGAGTCGGAACTGGTGCGGTACACCGTCTGCTTGATGGCCAGGACGTTGGGGTCGCTGGCGGCCTGTTCGACGAATTCCACCACCGGGTTGAAGCTCTGGTAGGGGTGATGGAGCAGGATGTCGCCCTTGCGGATGCGCTGGAAGTAGTCGTTTTCCTTCTTCAGGCTCTCCGGCAGGCCGGGGGTGAAGGGCTTGAACTTGAGGTCCGGTCGGTCGACCCAGTCGGGCACCTGCATCAGGCGCACCAGGTTCACCGGGCCCTCCACCCGGTACAGGTCGGCCTGTTCGAGGCCGAACTGCTCCAGGAGGAAATCGGCCATTTCCCGGGAACAGTTTTCCGCCACTTCCAGGCGCACGCTGTCGCCGAAGTTGCGCTGGGGCAGTTCCCCCTGGAGGGCGGTGCGCAGGTTGGAGATTTCCTCCTCATCCACGAACAGGTCGCTGTTGCGGGTGACGCGGAACTGGTAACAGCCCCGCACCTGCATCCCGGCGAACAGTTCGCCCACGTGGGCGTGGAGGATGGAGGAGAGGAAGACGAACTCGTATTCGCTTTCCGCCACTTCCTTCGGCAGGCGGATCACCCGGGGCAGGGAGCGGGGGGCCTGGACCACGGCGGTGCCGGAGTTGCGGCCGAAGGCGTCCTTGCCTTCCAGTTCCACGGCGAAGTTAAGGCTCTTGTTGAGGATGCGCGGGAAGGGGTGGGCCGGATCGAGACCGATGGGGGTCAGCACCGGCTCCAGTTCACGGGTAAAGAAGTCTTTGATCCACGCGCGCTGGGCGTCGGTCCACTGGCTGCGGCGGAGGAAGCGGATGCCCTGCTCGGCCAGATCCGGTAGCAGGGTGTCGTTGAAGAGCTGGTATTGGCGCTCCACCAGGCGGTGGGCTTCCGCGCTCACCATCTCGAAGGCCTGGCGCGGGGTCAGGCCCTCGGGGCCGGTGGTGGGCGCGTTGAAGCGGATTTGCTCTTTCAGGGAAGCGACCCGCACCTCGAAGAATTCGTCCATGTTGCTGCTGACGATGCAGAGGAACTTCAGCCGTTCCAGCAGGGGATTGGAAGCATCGACGGCCTGCTCGAAAACCCGGGCGTTGAATTGCAGCAGGCTCAGTTCGCGGTTGATGTAGTACTGGGGCGAGAAAAGGTCCGTCATGCGTGGTCAGCCGGCAAGGTGGAAGGGGTGGCCCGCCTGGGCGGCGGGCCGCTCCGGGATTACTGCTTGGGCGGGACGTAGCCGCCGACCTGGTCGGCGCCGTTGCCGAAGAAGTAGGCTTCGGCCTGGGTCATCAGGTATTTGCGGGCGTTGGGATCGGCGAGGTTGAGGCGGTTTTCGTTGATCAGCATGGTCTGGTAGCGCAGCCAAACCTGCCAGGCCTCCTTGGAGACATTGTCGAGGATTTTCTTGCCCAGTTCGCCGGGGTAGGGGGGGAAGTCCAGGCCTTCGGCCTCGCGTCCCAGCTTGATGCAATTGACCATGCGTGCCATGTGATGTCGAGCTCCAGCAGATTGTTTACGCAACGATGATAGCGCAAACCGCTTCCCGCAACCACCTAGACGCTTACTCCTCGCGGCGGAATTCCCCTTCGATCACTCCGTCCGGAGGAGGGGGCGGGGGGGTGCGGTGGGCCAGGGCGAAAATCAGCAGGGGCAGGGCGAGGAAGTCGCTGATGACGCCGGGGAAGATCAGCAGGAGGCCGGCAAGAAAGGTGGCGCCGCCGGAGAGCAGCGCCCGCAGGGGGGACGCGCCTTGGAGCGTGGCTTGCAGCAGGCCGGCAGCGAAGGCCTGGGGCGTCTGGCGCAGCAGGGCGGCGCCGGCGATGGCGCTGGCGATCAGCCACAGCAGCAGCCAACCGCCGAGAACGGCGGCCAGCTTCCACAGCAGGGTGAATTCCAGCACCGGGAAAGCGAGTAGAATCATCAAGATCAGGAATTGATACATGGGGTGACGATGGAAAAGGTGTTGCTGGTGGTGACCAATCTGCCCGACCGCCCTGCCGCCGAACGCCTGGCGGAGCGCCTGGTGACCGACCGGCTGGCGGCCTGCGTCAATATCCTTGCCCCCTGCGTTTCGGTCTACCGTTGGCAGGGGAAGGTGGAGCGCGCCGAGGAGGTGACGCTCCTGATTAAAACACCGGAACGGCTTTACGGCAAGGTTGAACAAACCATAACGGAATGTCATCCTTACGAACTTCCTGAAATCGTCGCAGTCCCAGTGAGCAACGGGCTTCCGGCCTATCTCGCCTGGGTGGCGGCGGAGACGGAAGCACAATAAAACCAATGTATCGAACAGAAACAAGAGGAGATTCCATGATCCGCTGGCTGTTTATTGCCTGCCTGTTCTGCCTGCCTCTGCTGGGCCACGGGGCCGAAGAGGGGGATTTGCTTGAGCCGGAGCAGGCTTTCCGTTTTTCCGCCAAGGTGCTGGATGCCGCCACCGTCGAGGTGCGCTACCAGGTTGCCGACGGCTATTACCTTTACCATAACAAGTTCAAGTTCAGCGTCCAGCCGGCCGACGTGACCCTGGGCAAGCCCCAGATTCCCGCCGGCAAGACGAAGGAAGACGAATTCTTCGGCAAGGTGGAAATCCATCGCAACGCGGTGGCGATCAAGCTGCCGGTCCAGCGGAAGGATGCCTCGGCGGCGCAAACTATCGTCCTCAAGGCCGTTTCCCAGGGCTGCGCCGACGTGGGAGTGTGCTATCCGCCGGTGGAGGGCAAGGCCGAGCTGGTGTTGCCGGCCGTTGCCGCGGCGGCGTCTGCGCCCGCCAAGGCGGAAGGTTCTCCGCAGGCGGAGCCGGCGGTCCAGCTGGCGCCGGTGGCTCAAGAGGCGCCCCAGAGCGAGGAGTCGCGTATTGCCGGCTTGTTCCGCGGCGGCAGCTACGGCCTGGTGGTCGCCAGCTTCTTCGGCTTCGGCCTGCTGCTGGCCCTGACGCCCTGCGTGTTCCCCATGATTCCTATCCTCTCCGGCATCATCGTCGGCCAGGGGCGCCAGGTCACCAAGACCCAGGGCTTCCTCCTGTCCCTGTCCTACGTGTTGGGCATGGCCGTGACCTATGCCGTGGCCGGGGTGGCGGCGGGGCTCTCCGGCACGCTGCTGTCCAACGCCTTGCAGAATCCCTGGGCGCTGGGAGGCTTCGCGGCGGTATTCGTGCTGCTGGCCTTTTCCATGTTCGGCTTCTACGAGCTGCAGCTGCCCAGCGCCCTCCAGAGCCGTTTTTCCGATGCCAGCAATAGGATGAAGGGCGGCAGCCTGGCGGGGGTCTTCGTCATGGGCGTGTTGTCGGCGGTGATCGTCGGCCCCTGCGTCGCCGCGCCCCTGGCCGGCGCCCTGTTGTACATCGGCCAGACCCACAACGTCTGGTTGGGGGGCTCGGCCCTGTTCGCCATGGCCATGGGGATGGGGGTGCCGTTGCTGCTGGTGGGGCTGTCCGCCGGCGCCCTGCTGCCCCGGGCGGGGGGCTGGATGAACGCGGTCAAGGCCTTTTTCGGCGTGCTCCTGCTGGGCGTGGCCATCTGGCTGGTGTCGCCGGTGATTCCGGCGGTGGTGCACATGCTCGCCTGGGCGGCCCTGCTGATCGTTTCCGCCATTTACCTCCACGCCCTCGACCCCCTGCCGGTGAACGCCAGCGGCTTCGCCAAGTTCTGGAAGGGAGTCGGGGTGCTGACCCTGGTGGCTGGCGTCGCCATCCTGCTCGGCGCCCTCTCCGGTGGTCGGGACATTCTCCAGCCTCTGGCCGGTCTGCGGCTGTCCGCCGCCGGCGAGGCGGTGGCGGCGGAAGCGCCTAGGCTGCCGTTCCAGAAGATCAAGTCGGTGGCCGAACTGGAACAGCGCCTGGCCGACGCCAAGGGCAAGCCGGTGATGCTGGATTTCTACGCCGACTGGTGCGTGTCCTGCAAGGAATTCGAGCGCTTCACCTTCAGCGACCCCCGGGTCCAGGCCCGCTTGAAGGATGTGGTGCTGCTCCAGGCTGACGTCACCGCCAACAGCGACGACGACAAGGCCTTGCTGAAGCGCTTCACCTTATTCGGGCCGCCGGGGCTGATTTTCTTCGACCGGGAAGGGCGTGAAATCGCCGCCGGGCGGGTGGTGGGCTACGAGCCGGCGGACAAGTTCCTGAAAAGCCTCGATCGCGTCCTTAACTAGTTGGGAGTCTGGTCTTTGAAATTCGCGAGTTTGATGCTGGCCCTGGGGCTGGTGGCGGTCAGTGGCCTGGCCGGTTGTTCCGACAGCAAGGCCCCGGCGGTCTCGAAGGTGGCGGCAGCAGTAAAAGCGGACGCGGTATTCGCCGCTTCGTTCCCGGATCTCGAGGGCAAGGCCCAGCCCCTGAAGCAATGGCGGGGCAAGGTGATGGTGCTGAACTTCTGGGCCCCCTGGTGCCCGCCCTGCCGGGAGGAGATTCCCGACTTTATCCAGGTCCAGGAACAATACCGGGCCAAGGGGGTGGTGTTCGTCGGGGTGGCCATCGACGAGGCGCAGAACGTGCAGAGCTTCGCCGACGAAACCGGCATCAACTACCCGATCCTCCTGGGCGGGACCGAAGGGGTCGAATTGTCGGCAAAAGTCGGCAACCGGCTGGGTGGACTGCCTTACACGGTGATTATCGACCGCGAGGGAAATATCGTTGCCACCCGGGTCGGCGGCCTGTCCAAGGCCGACCTGGAGGGGGTTCTCCGGAAGCTGCTCTAGGGTCCCCGCAACTAATCCTTACGGGACAATAAGTTACCGAAAATCGGCGAAAAACTGGACAATTTCACCTAACTTGCGGCAAACTTGCGCCTGTCAAAAATAATGGCCAGGGGGAAAACGGCATGCCTGAGAAACAGGTGACCGGAACCGTATTGGTGCTGCATGGCCCCAATCTGAACCTGCTGGGGATACGAGAACCCGGACACTACGGGAAGGACACGCTGGAGGACATCAACAAGCGCCTGCAAGCCCAGGCCAAGAAAGCCGGTGTTCGCCTTTCCTGTCGGCAAAGCAACTCCGAAGGGGAGTTGGTGGACGCGATCCAGCAGGCCAGAGGGAAAGCCGATTTCATTCTGATCAATCCCGCCGCCTACACCCATACCAGCGTCGCCATGCGCGACGCCCTGGCGGCGGTGGCCATCCCCTTCGTCGAAATTCATCTGTCCAACATCTACAAGCGCGAACCGTTCCGCCACCACTCCTACTTTTCCGATCTGGCGGTGGGGGTCATCAGCGGTCTGGGTGCCCAGGGCTACGCGCTGGCGTTGGATTACGCCCTGCAACATATGAAAGGTTGAACATGGATCTGAGGAAACTGAAAAAACTCATCGATCTGGTCCAGGAGTCCGGTATCGCCGAGCTGGAGCTGACGGAAGGCGAGGAAAAGGTGCGCATCAGCCGCTTCGGCGCCTCCCAGCCGATGATGGCCATGCCCCAGCACTACCAGATGCCGATGGCCCCGGCAGCCGCCGCGGCGCCCGTTGCGGCGTCGGCGGCCGAGGCGGCGCCGGCCGAAGTGGAAGGCCATGTGGTCAAGTCGCCCATGGTGGGTACGTTCTATCGTGCCTCCTCCCCCGGCGCCAAGCCCTTCGTCGAAGTGGGCCAGTCCGTCAGCGCCGGCGACACCCTGTGCATCATCGAGGCGATGAAGCTGCTGAACGAGATCGAGGCCGACCGGGGAGGGGTGATCAAGGCCATCCTGGTCGAAAACGGTCAGCCGGTCGAGTACGGCGAACCCCTGTTCATTATCGGTTAACCCCGTGAGGGGCGAGGGGTAAGGGGCGACGGCCCGGAATGGCCGGCTTCGTCTTCCTCCTCCCGCTTCGTCCCTCATGCTTCACGCGAGCGTGACCATGTTTGAAAAAATCCTCATCGCCAACCGCGGCGAAATCGCCCTCCGCATCCAGCGGGCTTGCCGCGAGCTGGGCATCAAGACCGTGGTGGTGCATTCCGAGGCCGATGCCGACGCCAAGTACGTCAAGCTGGCGGACGAATCGGTGTGCATCGGTCCCGCCTCCTCCACCCAGAGCTACCTCAATATTCCCGCCATCATCAGCGCCGCCGAGGTGACCGACGCCGAGGCCATCCACCCCGGCTACGGTTTCCTGTCGGAAAACGCCGACTTCGCCGAGCGGGTGGAGAACAGCGGCTTCGCCTTCATCGGCCCGCGCCCCGAAAGCATTCGCCTGATGGGCGACAAGGTCAGCGCCAAGGACGCTATGAAGCAATCCGGCGTGCCCTGCGTGCCCGGCTCCGACGGCGCCCTGCCGGAAGACAACGACGAGATCGTCCGCATCGCCCGGGAAGTGGGCTACCCGGTGATCATCAAGGCCGCCGGCGGCGGCGGCGGGCGCGGCATGCGGGTGGTGCATACCGAAGCCGCCTTGCTCAACGCCGTGTCCATGACCCGCACCGAGGCCCAAACCGCCTTCGGCAACCCCATGGTGTACATGGAGCGATTCCTGGAGAATCCGCGCCACATCGAGATCCAGGTGCTGGCCGACCAGCACGGCAACGCCGTCCACCTGGGCGAACGGGACTGCTCCATGCAGCGCCGCCACCAGAAAATCATCGAGGAGGCGCCGGCGCCGGGCCTCGACCCCAAGCTGCGGGATGCCATCGGCGAACGCTGCGCCCAGGCCTGCCGCGATATCGGCTACCGAGGCGCGGGCACCTTCGAATTCCTCTACGAGAACGGTGAGTTCTTCTTCATCGAAATGAACACCCGGGTCCAGGTGGAACATCCGGTCACCGAGATGATCACCGGCATCGACATCGTCCAGGAGCAGATTCGCGTCGCCGCCGGCGAGAAGCTGCGCTTCAAGCAGAAGGACATCGCCTTCCGCGGCCATGCCCTGGAGTGCCGCATCAACGCCGAGGGCGCCTATACCCTGATTCCCTCGCCGGGGCGCATCAACCAGTACCACGCCCCCGGCGGCCCCGGCATCCGGGTGGATTCCCACGTTTATCAGAACTACGCCGTGCCGCCCCACTATGACTCCATGATCGGCAAGGTCATCGCCTACGGCGACAACCGCCAGCAGGCCATGGCGCGGATGCGCATCGCCCTGTCGGAGATGATCGTGGCCGGCATCGACACCAACATCCCCCTCCACCAGGACCTGCTCGCCGACGCCAACTTCATCCAGGGCGGCTGCAGCATCCACTACCTGGAACACAAGCTGGCCGAGCTGAAGAAGCTGCGGGAAGCGGCGAAATCCTGACGGGAGAAGCCCCATGGCGTGGCAATCCCTGAAGGTCGAAACCAGTGACGCCGCCGCCGAACGCCTGAGCGATGTCCTCCTCGACCTCGGCGCCCTGTCGGCGAGCATCGAGGACGCGGACGCGGGTACCGACCAGGAGCAGCCGATTTTCGGCGAGCCCGGCGAGGAACCGCCGGGGGTGTGGAACCACAGCGTGGTCAGCGCCCTGTTCGACGAGGACGCCGATATCCCCGCCCTGATGGAAAAGGCGGCGCAGGCCGCCGGTCTCGACTTGGCTGGGCGCTGGAGCGTGGAGCCTCTGGAGGAGGCCGACTGGGTGCGCCTGACCCAGTCCCAGTTTGACCCCATCCCCATTACCGGTCGCCTGTGGATCGTGCCCACCTGGCACGAATCCCCCGACCCCTCCGCCATCAACATCGCCCTCGACCCCGGCCTGGCCTTCGGCACCGGCAGCCACCCCACCACCCGCCTGTGCCTGCAATGGCTCGACGGCAACCTCAAGAGAGGCGAGACGGTGCTGGACTACGGCTGCGGTTCGGGCATCCTCGCCATCGCCGCCCTCAAGCTCGGGGCCGGCCGCACGGTGGGGGTGGACATCGATCCCCAGGCCGTCCTGTCGGCGAAGCAGAACGCCGAGCTCAACCGGGTGGCGGGGGGGTTCTACCTGCCCAACGAGGCCCCGTCTTTCCAGGCCGACGTGGTGGTGGCCAACATCCTCACCAACCCCCTCAAGGTCCTGGCGCCCATGCTGGCGGGTAGCGCCCGTGCCGGCGGACGCATCGTCCTGTCGGGAATTCTTTCCACCCAGGCCGACGAAGTGGCGGCGGTGTACGGCCAATGGTTCGACATCGACACCCGGCGCGAGGATGAAGGCTGGGTGTGCCTGTCCGGGGTGAAGAAGGCGTGAGTTGGCTCACCACCTGCCCCCATTGCGGCACCACCTTCCGCGTCAACCAGCAGCAGCTGGACGCCTACCAGGGGGAAGTGCGCTGCGGCAAGTGCCAGCGGGTGTTCAATGCCTGCCGCAGCCTGAAGACCGAAGCCCCTGCGTCGGCGGCGGGAACGCCGCCGGCCGAGGAAATCGTCGCCGAAACGGCGGCGGAATCTCCGGCCCGCCCCCTGGAAACGGGGGTGTCTGCCGTCGAGGAAGCCGCGTCCCCGTTGGCGGAGGCGGTAGAGCCCGCGCCGGACATCCTGATTCATGAACCCGCCGCTGACGAGGGCGGGGTAACGGAAGGGGCGGCGGTCCTTGCGGAAGCTGAAGCGCCTGCGGCGTCCACGGAACCTCAACCCGAGCCGGAAGCCCAGGAAACGGGCAACGAATCCGACCAGGCCGCTTCCGCCGTTGAGGCGGCGGAGCCGGAGGAAAAAGCAGCGAAACCGCGCCGCCTCGGCTGGCTGTGGGGCTTGGGCAGCCTGCTCCTGGCCTTGCTCCTGGGGGGGCAGGTGTTCTACGTCTACCGTGCCGAGATCGCCGCCCGCGCTCCCGGAATGCAGCCCCTATTGAGCCAGATGTGCGACGTTTTGCAATGCCGGGTGGGGCTACCCCGCCACATCGAGCTGTTGGGGATCGACAGCTCCGATCTCCAGGCGGATCCCCAGCGGCCCAACGTGCTGATTCTGAATGCCACCCTGCGCAGCCGGGCCCCGGTGACCCAGGAGTATCCCCTGCTGGAGCTGACCCTCACCGATGCCTCCGACCAAGCCCTGTTGCGACGGGTTTTCGTCCCCGCCGAATACCTACCCCAGGGCAAGGACGTGGCGGCCGGCATCCCCGCCGCGGGGGAGATGGCGATCAAGCTCAACCTGCAGGTGCGCGACATTCAGCCGGTAGGCTATCGGCTCTACCTGTTCTATCCCGAGGCCGGTTGAGCGAGTTGCCTTTCCCCTGCCTCGGCGGTATAGTTTCGCCAGCCTAATACCCTGGGGGGGAGAGGACGCGGAGAGGATCCGCGACGCCGAAGGCGCAATCGCCCGAAATCGCTCAGGCACAGATACTTCCCGGGATTGGCGACTCTGGAGAGCCGGCGGTTCGACCGCCCACCGAAGGGGCACGCCGCGAATGCCGCGGTAATCTCTCAGGTACCAAGGACAGAGGGGTGAAGCCGGTAAGCGCCGGCTTCACCCCTTTTTTGTTTTGGCGCGACAGCTAGCGGAAGGAATGCCATGTTGAAACAGACTCCCCTCAACGCCACCCACCGCGCCATGGGCGCGAAAATGGTGGATTTCGGCGGCTGGGACATGCCCTTGCACTACGGTTCCCAACTGGAGGAGCACCACCAGGTGCGCCGGGACGCCGGCATGTTCGACGTCTCCCACATGCGGGTGGTGGACGTGGAAGGCGCCGGGGCGCGGGACTTCCTCCGCGGCCTCCTGGCCAACAACGTGGACAAGCTCACCCTCCCCGGCAAAGCCCTCTACTCCTGCCTGCTGAAAGAGGATGGCGGGGTGCTGGACGACCTGATCGTCTATTTCCTGCGGGAGGACTGGTTCCGCATCGTGGTCAACGCTTCCACCGCCGACAAGGACGTGGCCTGGATGCTCCAGCAGCGGGACGCCCGCGCTCCCGGCCTGAAAATCACCCCCCGTACCGACCTGGCCATGGTGGCGGTGCAGGGCCCCAACGCCCGGGAAAAGGTGTGGCAGGCCCTGCCCGGCTCGAAGGCCGCGAGCGAGAACCTGATCGCCTTCCAGGGGGCCGAATTCGGCGCCTGGTTCATCGCCCGCACCGGCTACACCGGCGAGGACGGCTTCGAGGTCATGCTGCCGGCGGGGGAGGCCCCCGCTTTCTGGAACGCCCTGGCCGCCGCCGGGGTCAAGCCCATCGGCCTCGGCGCCCGGGATACCCTGCGCCTGGAGGCGGGAATGAACCTCTACGGCCAGGACATGGACGAGGCCATCAACCCCCTGGAAGCGGGGCTGGCCTGGACCGTGGACTTGAAAAGCGAGCGGGATTTCATCGGCAAGGCCGCTCTCCTGGCCAAGCCGCCGACGCGCCAGCTGGTGGGGTTGCTGTTGCTGGACAAGGGCGGCGTGCTGCGCGGCCACCAGAAGGTGATCACCCCCCATGGCGAGGGCGAGATCACCAGCGGCAGCTTTTCCCCCACCCTGTCCCAGTCCGTCGCCCTGGCGCGGGTGCCGGCCGGGGTCAAGACCGGCGACACGGTGCAGGTGGAAATCCGCGATAAGCGATTGAATGCGAAGGTGGTGCGCTATCCGTTCGTGCGCAACGGCAAGGCGTGCTATAAGGAAGTTTGACCGAATTACGAATCGATACTTGGGAGCGAAAAATGAGCATTCCGGCTGACCTGAAATACACCCAGACCCACGAGTGGGCCAAGCTCGAGGCGGACGGCACGGTGGCCGTCGGCATCACCCACCACGCCCAGGAAATGCTGGGGGACATGGTGTTCGTCGAAACCCCCGCCGTGGGCCGCAAGCTGGCCGCCGGGGAGGAGTGCGCGGTGGTGGAATCGGTGAAGTCCGCTTCCGACGTTTACGCCCCCATCGCCGGCGAAGTGGTGGCGGTGAACGCCGACGTGGAAGGCTCCCCCGAGCAGATCAACCAGGACGCCTATGGCGCCTGGATGTTCAAGCTCAAGCCGGACAACGCCGCCGACCTGGACGGCCTGCTCGATGCCGCCGGCTACCAGGCGGTGGTGGACAGCGAGGCCCATTAATTCTGGGAAGCCGCGAGGGGTGAGGCGTAAGACTCCTCACCCCTCGCGCTTCACTCCTCACGGATTTAGCGATGCCCTACATTCCCCATACCGAAGACGACCTCCAGGCCATGCTCGCCGCCATCGGCGCCGGCAGCGTGGAGGACCTGTTCGACGAGATTCCCGCCGCCCTGCGGGCCGGCGACCTGGACCTGCCCCCGGCCCTGAACGAAATGGAAATCTCCCGCCTGATGGAAGAGCGGGCCGCCCAGGACGGGCGCTGGCTCAATTTCATCGGCGCCGGCGCCTACGAGCACCACATCCCGGCAGCGGTGTGGCAGATCGTTGGCCGCGGGGAGTACTACACCGCCTATACCCCTTACCAGGCGGAGGCCAGCCAGGGCACCTTGCAGACCCTCTACGAATACCAGTCCATGATGGCCTCCCTCACCGGCCTGGATGTTTCCAACGCCTCCCTCTACGACGGCGCCTCGGCCCTGGCGGAAGCGGTGCTGATGGCGGTGCGGGCCCACAAGACCTCCCGCCGGGTGCTGGCGGTGGGGGGCTTGCATCCGGTATGGCAGCGGGTGGTGAAGAGCATCGTCGGCAACCAGGGCATCGAACTGGTCGCCGTGCCCTATTGCACCGAAGGCGGCCACACCATGGCCGATTCCCTCGCCGCCCACGAGGGCCAGGACTATGCCGCCCTGATCGTGGCCCAGCCCAACGTCTTCGGCGTGCTGGAAGAAGCCGATGTCCTCACCGACTGGGCCCACGGCCAGGGAATGCGGGTGATCGCGGTGGTGAACCCCATTTCCCTCGGCATCCTCAAGGCTCCCGGCGAGTGGGGCGCCAAGGGGGCGGACATCGCGGTGGGCGAAGGCCAGCCCCTGGGCGCGCCCTTGTCCTCCGGCGGCCCCTATTTCGGCTTCATGACCTGCAAGCAGGAGCTGGTGCGCCAGATGCCCGGCCGCATCGTCGGCCGCACGGTGGATCTGGAAGGCCGCGAGGGCTTCACCCTGACCCTTCAGGCCCGGGAGCAGCATATCCGCCGCAGCAAGGCGACTTCCAACATCTGCACCAACCAGGGCCTGATGGTCACCGCCGCCACGATCTACATGTCCCTGCTGGGGCCCGACGGCCTGGCGAAGGTGGCCGCCGCCAGCCACGCCAATACCCGCCGCCTGGTGGAGAAACTCACCGCCATCCCCGGTGTCGAACGGTTGTTTTCCGAGCCCTTCTTCCACGAAGCGGTGATTACCGTCGAGCCGCCGGCGGGGGAAGTGCTGCGGGCCCTGAAGGCCCAGGGCATCCTCGGCGGCCTGGACCTCGGCGAGTGGTGTCCGGAACTGGGGGGGCACGCCATCCTGGTGTGCGCCACCGAAACCAAGAGCGAGGCCGACCTGGACCGCTACGCCGAGCACCTGGAGCGCATCATCGCCAAGCGCAGCCAGGGCCCGGCCTGCACCAAGCTCAAACCCAACGAAAACTCGAAGTGGTGATCGCTTAAAGGAGAAACGCCATGGCAACCGTGAACTTCAAAGGCAATCCCGTCAACGTCGCCGGTCATTTTCCCCAGCCCGGCGAGGTCGCGCACAGCTTCATGCTGGTGGACGGCAAGCTCAACGACGTCCCCCTGTCCCACTTCGCCGGCAAGAAGAAGGTGCTGTCCATCGTCCCCAGCATCGACACCGAGGTCTGCGCCACCTCCACCCGCAAGTTCAACGAGGAGGCCAGCTTCCTCAAGGATGCGGTGGTGCTGGTGATCTCCGCCGACCTGCCCTTTGCCCAGGCCCGTTTCTGCGGCGCCGAGGGGCTGAAGAACGTGATCATGCTGTCCACCCTGCGCGGCCGGGATTTTCTCAAGGACTACGGGGTGTTGATCACCGACCATCCCCTTGGCGGCCTCTGCGCCCGCGCCGTGGTGGTGCTGGACCAGAACGACCGGGTGGTCTATTCCCAACTGGTGCCGGAAATCACCCAGGAACCCGACTACGCCGCGGCGATGAAGGCCCTGGTGGCGATTCCCGACTGACGCCTTAGCTTGCACGGATTCCTATGCTGATCTTCGAACTTTCCCGCCCCGGCCGCGGCAGCCCCGCCCTGGCCCCGTCCACCGCCGCCGATTTGGGGGATATTCCCGCCGAGTACCGCCGGACTTCCAAGCCCCTTCTGCCCGAGGTGTCCGAACTGGACGCGGTGCGCCACTATACCCGGCTGTCCCAGAAGAACTTCTCCATCGACACCCAGTTCTACCCCCTGGGGTCCTGCACCATGAAGTACAACCCCAAGGCCGCCCATACCCTGTCCATGCAGCGGGAGCTGCTGGCGCGCCACCCCCTGGCGCCGGAGGACAGCGGCCAGGGCGTCCTGGCCTGTCTGTTCGAACTGCAGGAGATTCTGAAGGAAGTCACCGGCATGGCCGGCGTCTCCCTCACCCCCATGGCCGGCGCCCAAGGCGAGTTCGCCGGGGTGGCGATGATCCGCGCCTACCACGAATCCCGGGGCGACAGTGCGCGGCGGGAGATTATCGTTCCCGACGCCGCCCACGGCACCAACCCGGCCACGGCCACCATGTGCGGCTACGCGGTGAAGGAGATTCCCACCGACGCCGACGGCAACGTGGATCTGGAAGCCCTCAAGGCCGCCGTCGGCCCCCAGACCGCCGGGCTGATGCTGACCAACCCCTCCACCCTGGGGGTGTTCGAGCAGCAGATCCGGGCCATCCAGCAGATCGTCCACGAGGCGGGCGGCCTGACCTACTACGACGGGGCCAACCTCAACGCCATTCTCGGTCGGGTGCGCCCCGGCGACATGGGCTTCGACGTCATCCACGTCAACCTCCACAAGACCTTCGCCACTCCCCACGGCGGCGGCGGTCCGGGCTCCGGCCCGGTGGGCGTGAGCGAGCGCCTGCTGCCCTTCCTGCCCGTGCCGGTGGTGGGCCGCGACGGCAGCAACTACCGCTGGCTGACGGAAAAGGACCGGCCCCAGAGCATCGGCCGCCTCTCCGCCCACATGGGCAACACCGGCGTCCTGCTGCGGGCCTATGTTTACGCCCGGATGCTGGGCGGCGAGGGGATGAAGCGGGTGGCGGACATGGCCACCCTCAACGCCAACTACTTGATGGCGCAATTGAAGGCCGCCGGCTTCGACGTCACCTTCGGCCAGCGCCGGGCCAGCCATGAATTCATCGTTTCCCTCAAGGGGCTGAAGGAAAAAACCGGCGTCTCCGCCATGGACGTGGCCAAGCGCCTGCTGGACAAGGGCTTCCACGCCCCCACCACCTATTTTCCGCTGCTGGTGCCGGAATGCCTGCTGATCGAGCCCACCGAAACCGAAACCAAGCAGACCCTGGATGCCTTCGTCGCCGCCCTGACGGAAATCCGCGACGAGGCGGAGCGGGACGCGGCCCTGGTGAAGGGCGCCCCCTATTCCACGCCGGTGCGGCGCCTGGACGACGTGAAGGCGGCCCGGGAGCCGGACCTGGCGTGGAAGGCGGCCTGACGGCGATGGGCCGTCATCTTTCCGTCATCATCGTTCGGTAGTATCCCGACGCTGATCATGGAAAGCCCCTACAAAGGAAAAACCGGCCTGCAGCGCGTGTGGAACGCGCTGTTCTACTCCCTGGACGGGCTGCGCGCCGCCTACCGGCACGAGGACGCCTTCCGCCAGGAGGTGTTCCTGTCCCTGCTGCTGATTCCGGCGGCCTTCTTCCTTCCCGCGTCCGGCGTCGGCAAGGCGCTGATGGTGGGCAGCGTGCTGCTGGTGCTGATCATCGAGCTGGTCAACTCGGCCATCGAGGCCACGGTGGACCGCATTTCCCTCGAAAACCACAAACTGGCCAAGCGCGCCAAGGACATCGGCAGCGCCGCCGTGCTGGTGGGGCTGGTGAACGTGGCGCTGGTGTGGGGGTTGGTGCTGCTCGGCTGAGGGACGGCCTGTCCAGGACCGCCCGCCGGGCGTCAGGATTTGTCGCTGTCGTCCGGTTCTTCTTCCCTTGTTTCTTTCGGCCCGGAAAAAATCATCGCGGCCGCGATGCCGATGGCGATCAGAATCAAGGCAAGGTAGGTGACGGCAACAATCATGAAATCTCCGGTTTACAGCAGCCCTCCGCGGAATTCACGGTGGCAGGATTGACAGCTTTTTTCCACCTCGGCGAAAACCGGGCGGATGGCGTCAAGATTCCCATTCTTGGCCACCACCGTCAAGTGGTCGAGGGAATCGACGAGCTTTTGCCGGGCGGCGCGGAAGCGCTCGGGCTGCTGCCACACCGCCGCCTTGGCGCGGGTGGGCGGATAGTCGCTGCCAGGGGTGAAGTACTGCCAGGGCTTGTCGGCCAGCTGCCGCAGGTCCGTGGCGTAGTCGAGGAATTTCTGCGGGTCGTACTCCTTGCGTCCCCGCACCACCAGGCCCATGGGCTCGAAGGAGCGCAGCATCAGCTTGAAGGCCTGTTTGCGCTTGGTGACGGGCTGGCCGGGGTGGGTGTCGGCGGGGGTGCCGCTGCAGGAGGCGAGCAGCAGGATTCCGGCGGCGGTGGCGGCCGCGATGGCGAGCCGCACCAGGAAGGAAGTGCGCGGGTGTTGCATGGGGCATCCTCATTCGGCTTTGTGAAGGCGTCCCATGATAGGCCATGTCCGCTTACTCCGGCCTTACAGGACGTTGGGGTGTAACGTTTCCATCACTGTTCCTTCATGAAACGGTCGTCTTGCCCGGGCATAGTCCCGAGTCATGGACAACAGCCTGCCCTTTCTTCTCCAGACCTTGCATGCACCGCGCCGCTCCCTGCGGGTGGCCGTGGTGACGGAAACCTATCCGCCGGAAATCAACGGCGTCGCCATGACCGTGGAACGGACGGTGCAGGCCCTGCGCCGGCGTGGCCATCAAATCCAGCTGGTGCGGCCGCGCCAGCGCCCCGACGAGGCGGCGGCGGATCAGCCCTCCTTCGAGGAGGCCCTCCAGCGGGGAATGCCGATTCCCCGCTACGCCGGGCTGAAGATCGGCCTGCCGGCCAAGTCGGCCCTGATGCGGTTGTGGCGGGAGCGCCGGCCGGACGTGGTGCATATCGCCACCGAGGGGCCCCTGGGTTGGTCGGCCCTGGCCGCCGCCACCCGCTTGCGCCTGCCGGCGGCCACGGATTTCCACACCAATTTCCACACCTACACCCGCCACTACGGACTGGGCTGGCTGCGGGCGCCCATCGGCGCCTACCTGCGCAAGTTCCACAATAAGGCCCTGTGCACCCTGGTGCCCACCGAGGAATTGCGCCGGGATCTCCAGGGGGCCGGCTACCGCAACCTGCTGGTAGTGGCGCGGGGGGTCGATACCGCCCTGTTCCATCCTTCCCGCCGCAGCCCCGAGCTGCGGCGCCAGTGGGGCGTGGCGGACGGCGACCCGGTGGTCCTGTACGTGGGCCGCCTGGCGGCGGAAAAGAACCTGTTCTTGGTGGGGGAGGCCTACCGACGCATGCGGGAGGTGAATCCCCGCGCCCGGCTGGTGTTCGTCGGCGACGGTCCCGAGCGGGCAGCTCTCCAGGTGCGTTTTCCCGAGGCCATCTATGCCGGCATGCGTACCGGCGAAGACCTGGCGCGGCATTACGCTTCCGCCGACGTGTTCCTGTTTCCCAGCACCACCGAGACCTTCGGCAACGTCACCCTGGAGGCCATGGCCAGCGGCCTGGCGGTGGTGGCCTACGATTACGCGGCGGCGCGGGACCACCTGCGCCACGGCGAAAACGGCCTGCTGGCGCCCCTCGGCGAAGCGCAGGAGTTCGTCCGCCAAGCCGAGCGCTTGGCCGCCAGCCCGGGGGATGTGGCCCGTTTCGGTTTGGCCGGGCGGGATACGGCGGAAAGGGTGGACTGGGAGGATGTCCACGACCGCTTCGAGAACATCCTGCTCGGCATCGTTCAGGAAGAGGAGCGCAGGCATGATACAAAAGCTCAGTTGTCGTTTGTCCCGGATTAGCGAGCAGGAGCAGGCCCTGTGCCTGCGCTTCAACCGCGCCAGCCAGGTGCGTTGGGTGCGGGAACTGTTCGCTTTGGTGAGCCGCCTCGGCGATGGGGTGTTCTGGTACGGCCTGATGCTGTTCCTGTTGCTGCGCCACGGGCCGGATGCGGCGCCGGCGGTGGTCCACATGCTGCTGGTGGGAGTGGCGTGCCTCGCCCTCTACAAATGGCTGAAGGGCAAGACCCTGCGGCCCCGGCCTTTCCACCTCAACGGCGCGTTGTTCATTTCCGTCCCGCCCCTGGACCAGTACAGTTTCCCCTCCGGCCACACCCTTCATGCGGTGGCCTTTACCACCGTGCTGCTGGCTTACTTTCCCCTCTATGCCTGGGTCGCCGTGCCTTTCGCCGTCCTGGTGGCCCTGTCCCGCCTGGTGCTGGGATTGCACTACCCTACCGATGTCGTGGCCGGCGCGATGATCGGCGCGGCCATCGCCTCGATTTCCTTCGGCATCTGAAACAGCTCCCCCGGCAGGGGCAGGCGCAGCTTGCGGCGGCGCAGGCTGTGCTGTTCCACTTGCCGGCGGGCGGTTTTGCGGCAGCGGGCCTCCGGCTGCCAGAGGGGGATGTGGCCTTCCACCAGCCGGTTGAGTTGGGTTAGGCGGCCCGAGGTTTCCCCGATGTAATGGTCGAAGCGGCGCATGAGGTGGCGGTCGAGACGCCGCCCGCCGTGGTACAGCAGATCGTGGAGGCGGCTACCTCGCAGCCAGCCGTCGGCGGAGGCCAGGGCGTGGATGACCGTCTGCGCCTCATCCCGGTGACAACCGAAATGGGTGGTAACGAAGGGAATCAGGTGTTCCCGTTCTCCCCGCAGCAGTTCCTTCGGTCGGGCGAAGAGATGGGCCTGGATATGGGCGTCCATGGCCCATTCCGCCACCACGTGGGTGGCGAGGGGAACGTCGAGCCACAGGGATTCGTGGGCGGGGACGAAGTGGTTGTGGGCGATGACGTCCACCAGGAGATGGCTGGCGTAACCGAGGGCGATGGCCTGTTCCTGGCGGGTGGCGGCATTGTCCAGCAGCAGGGTGGCGGTTTCCCAACGGTGGTTGTCGTCGAAGGCATCGGTGTCGACCCGCCCGGCGACGATGGCCAGGTCCGGCAGGCAGGCCCCGGCCATCACCAGGCGGGGAAATTCCTGCGCCAGGCGGCGCAGCCGCGGGTCGGCAAGGGGGACGGCCCAGATCAGCAACTGGGCAAAGTAGACGTGGGTATAGAGACCCCAGGCGTGAGCGTCGGCGCTGAACAGCAGCAGCGGGATAAGCCAGACGGAGGGGGTGATCCATTTGCCCATGGCGGCCATCATGGCGCGCCACTGCAACGCTGGCGTGACGGGAGGATGAACCTAGCGTTTCAGAAACTGGCGCCGATGGCGAAAAACCCAGATCAGGATGCCGATCAGGGTCACGCCCGCCATGATGGCGAGTTCGTGGCGCCGGAGGTCGGCCAGGAACCATTCCAGGGTCTGGCCGAAGAGATAGCCGGCCGCCGTGGTGACGGTGGCCCACAGCACGGCGCCGAGGCCGTCGAGAAGCAGAAAGCGCAGCGGCGGAACGCCGCTCATGCCCACGGCCATGGGCCCCACCGTGCGCAGCCCATAAAGAAAGCGCAAGGACAGCACGATGGGGTCGGTGTGGCGGCGCAGCAGGTTTTCCATTTTTTCGATGCCCGGCGCGAGGCGGGGGAAGCGCTCGGGCAGCCGGGGGCCGAAATGGCGGCCGAGGCGGTAGTAAACCTGGTCCCCCAGGACGCCGCCGCCGGCTCCCGCGAGAACCGTGAGGGGAAAAGACAGGTAGCCCTGGTGGGCAGCGAATCCGCCGAGGAGGAGAAAGGTTTCGCCTTCCAGCATGGAGCCGGCGAATATCGCCAGATAGCCAAAGTGTTCGATCAGGGACGGAATGGACATGGAAGGGCGTGCGGGTCCGGTGGCGAAAAGGTAAAATCCGCTTCATTTTAGCCAACTTGTCAGTAGGAGAAGCAATGTCGGGACACGGCTTTCACGTTCACGGCGCCCATGAGCACGAACTCGAGCATCAAGCCAATCATGGGCCGGGCCTGGCCCAGTCGGTGGCGATTTTCACCGCCATCCTGTCCACTGTCGGGGCCATCGTCAGCTACCAGGGCGGGGCGACCCAGAACGAATCCATGCTGTACAAGAACGAGGCGGTACTGAAAAAAACCCAAGCGTCCGACCAATGGAGCTTCTACCAGTCCAAAAGCGCCAAGGGCCATTTGATGGAGCTGGCGATGGATCTGGCGCCTGCGGAGAAGAAGGATTTCTACCGCCAGCAGTTGGCCCGCTACGAGCAGGAGAAGAAGGAAATCCGCGCCAAGGCCGAGGCCCTGGAAAAAGAATCCGAAGAGGCCAATGCCAAAAGCGAACACCTGATGCGCCCCCATCATCGCTTTGCACAGGCTATGACCCTGATCCAGATCGCCATCTCCCTCGCCTCCATCACCGCTCTGACCCGCAAGCGCTGGCTGTTCATCCTCGCCGCCGTGGCCGCTGCTGGTGGGGCGGGAATCTGGGCCTACGCCGCTTTCGGGGCCTGAGATGCTGAAGGAAATCCTTTACGACTGGGGCGGCGCCAACGTCTGGCTGTTTCATGCCGTCAACGACGTGCGCGGGCAAGGGGTGGACCTGTTCATGCTGTTGGGCACTGGTCTGGCCGACCATGGGAACTACCCGCTCTACCTGGCCATGGTGGCGCTGATCGGCTTGTTGTCAGTGGCCGGCAACGGCCGCGGCAGCTGGCTGGAGTTGCGGGAGCAATCCTTGGCCTGGCTGACCTTGTTGGCGGTATTCTCGATTTCCTACGTGGCCGACGGCTGGCTGCTGGGGGTGCTCAAGCCCCTGCTGGATTTTCCCCGGCCGCCCGCCATCTTGCCGCCGGGGACGGTGCACGTGATCGGCGTGCCCGAGTACCGCCATAGCCTCCCCAGCGGGCATGCGTCGTTCGCCATGCTGCTGGCGGCCTCCCTGTGGCCGCTGTTGCAGGAGAAGGGGCGCTGGCTGGCTGGAGCTTTCGTGGTGTGGGTCTGCTTGTCCCGTATCAGCCTCGGTTTCCATTTTCCCGCCGACGTGGTGGCGGGAAGTCTTTCCTGTCTGGTGGTGGTCTGGACGGTCAGAAAGGCCCTGACGTTCGTCGTTGCCCGGCTGTCGCTCAGCCCCTTGCGCGAAGGCGAACGCTGAGGCCCTGATATAATTCTCACCAAGCTTAATTACTGACGAAGGGACATCGTGCATACCCTCATTTGCGGCTCCATGGCCTACGACAACATCATGGTCTTCCCGGACCGGTTCAAGAACCACATCCTGCCGGACAAGATTCACATCTTGAACGTGTCCTTCCTGGTGCCGGAAATGCGGCGGGAGTTCGGCGGTTGCGCCGGAAATATCGCCTACAGCTTGCACTTGCTGGGTGGGAAACCGCAGATCATGGCCACCGTGGGCGACGATTTCGCCCCCTACGCCGACCGTCTCGGCCAGCTCGGCCTCTCACGCACCCACATCCGCCAAGTGGCGGGCACCTACACCGGCCAGGCCTTCATCACCACCGACCTGGACGATAACCAGATCACCGCCTTCCACCCCGGCGCCATGAGCTTCTCCCACCAGAACCACGTGGCCGACGCTCGGGACGTGAGCCTGGGCATCGTCTCCCCCGACGGCCGCGACGGCATGATCCAGCACGCCAAGGAATTCCGCGAGGCGGGTATCCCCTTCATCTTCGACCCCGGTCAGGGCATGCCCATGTTCAACGGTGAGGAACTGTTGAACTTCGTGGAACAGGCGGATTACGTGACGGTCAATGACTATGAGGCCCAGTTGCTGCAGGAACGCACCGGCCGCAGCCTGGAGGCGCTGGCCAAGGAACTCAAGGCCCTGGTGGTGACCCTCGGCGGCAAAGGCTCGGAGATTTACGCCGGCGGTAAACGGATCGAGATTCCCTGCGTTGAAGTGAGTCAGGTGGTCGACCCCACCGGCTGCGGCGATGCCTACCGGGCCGGCCTGCTCTACGGCCTGGCCCAGGGCATGGACTGGGAACTCACCGGCCGCCTGGCGGCCCTCATGGGGGCGGTGAAAATCGCCCACCGCGGCCCCCAGAACCACGTCTACACCCGCGCCGAACTGGTGGAGATGTTCAAGAAACACTTCGGCACCACATTCGAATAAGCGAGGTACAAGCATGAAAGCGATCAAAGGATTGGCGTTGGCCCTGGTGGCGGCCACGGCCTTGGGGGGCTGCGCAGGCAGCCTGTCCGGCAGTTCCTATTCCCGCAGCGAAGCGCGCCAGGAGCAAACGGTGCGCCTGGGCGTGGTGGAGAGCGTGCGGCCGGTCACCATCGAAGGCGAGAAGGGGGTGCTCGGCGCCGTCACCGGCGCCGTGGTCGGCGGTTACGCCGGCAGCAACGTCGGCGGCGGCCGCGGCAGCGAACTGGCGACCGTGCTGGGCGCCGTGGCCGGTGGCGTGGCCGGCTCCGCCATCGAGGGCAAGGTCACCAGCAAGCAGGGGCTGGAAATCACCGTCAAGCTGGACAACGGCCAGCTCATCGCCGTCACCCAGGAAGCCGACGAGCAGTTCCGACCCGGCGACAAGGTGCGGGTGCTGTCCGGCGGCGGCACGACCCGGGTGACCCACTAAACGGACCACTGCAAGCGGCCTTCGGGGCCGCTTCGTTTTTCTATGCCCCCTCTCGCCCGCTTTCTGCGATACCTGCGCCTGGGCCTGCACCTCGTGGAAGGCTTGCTGACGGTGCTGCTGGTCTACCCCTTCGCCGGCATCCCCTGGCGGGAGCGCCGCATGGTGGAGTGGTCCCGCCGCATCCTGGCCATCCTCGGCATCCGCCTGGAAGCCCGTGGCGCCCTGCCCGCGGCCGCGAGCGGCAACGTGCTGCTGGTGGCCAATCACGTGTCCTGGCTGGACATCTATTTGCTTTTGTCCCTCCTGCCCCTGCGCTTCGTCTCCAAGGCGGAGGTGAGACAGTGGCCCCTGGTCGGCTGGCTGGCGGAAAAGACCGGGACCCTGTTCCTGGAGCGGGGACGCCGCGCCGATGCGGCCCGGGTCAACCGCCATATCGGCGACGTGCTGGCGGCAGGCGGTCTGGTGGGCTTCTTCCCCGAAGGCACCACCAGCGACGGCACGGAACTGAAGCACTTCCATACCTCCCTGCTGGAACCGGCGGTGTTGGCCGGCGCCACCGTGCAGCCGGTGGCTTTGCGCTACCGCCGCCCGGACGGCAGGCCCAGCCTGGCGCCAGCCTATACCGGCGACATCACCATGGTGCAGACCCTGAAGGCGATGGCGGCGGAAGGGGAAATCGTCGGCGAGGTGGTATTCCTGGCGCCCATTTCCGCCGTTGGCCGCAACCGGCGGGAACTGGCCCGCCTGGCGGAAGAGGCTATTCGTGGTGCGTTGGGTTTCGGTACGGCTGACAGGGAACCTGGAACGTCTTCCGATCCTCCAGGCGCATAGCGGAGAGTTTGCCGCCCCACAGGCAGCCGCTGTCGAGGGCGGCGATATTGTGCTCCTGGCGCAGGCCGAGGGCCGACCAGTGGCCGAAGATCACCAGGCTGTCCCGGCTGGCGCGGTTTTCCACTTCGAACCAGGGGACGAATCCTTCCGGCCGTTTGCCCACTTCGCCCTTGTGGGTGAATTCCATCTTCCCTTCCGGGGTGCAGAAGCGCAGGCGGGTCATGGCGTTGGTGATGGTGCGCAGGCGGTCCATGCCCTGCAGGTCGTCGTGCCAATGGTCCGGGTGATTGCCGTACATGCGGGCGAAGAAATCCCGGTAGGCGTCGCTTTGCAGGGCCTGTTCCACCTCGGCGGCCAGTTCCCGTGCCCGCGTCACGCTCCACTGGGGCAGCAGGCCGGCGTGGACCAGGGCGACGCCGTTCTCCACGTGCATCAGGGGACGGGCACGCAGCCAGGCCAGCAGCTCCTCCCGGTCCGGGGCGTCGAGGATGTCCTGGAAGGTGTCGCCCCGCTTGGCGGGCTCGAAGCCTTCCGCCACCGTCAGCATGTGCAGGTCGTGGTTGCCCAGGACGGTGACCACGGCCTCTCCCTGTTCCTTCACCCAGCGCAGGGTGGCGAGGGACTGGGGACCCCGGTTCACCAGGTCTCCCACCAGCCACAGGCGGTCCCGGGGTGGGTCGAAGGCGATCAGTCGCAGCAGTTCCTGCAGGCTGTCGAAGCAGCCCTGGAGGTCGCCGATGGCATAAGTGGGCATGGGGCAAGCGTGTCGTAAAAGTTGGCGCTATGGTAGGCGGGAAGCCGTCCCCGGGCAAGCCCGCAATGCCCGAGCGATTCGGTTGTTTATCCGCCGGGGCGGCGCTATGCTGGCGATGCCCGGGCACACGGGCGACAACATCACACCAGGGAGACGACATGAAGAACTTGAAACGGGCATTGGCCCTGCTGACAGGCCTTATCTTCCTCTTGGCCGCCCCTTTTGCCGCCCAGGCGGCGGACAAGAGCAAGGCGGCGAAAGAGCCGCGGAACAAAATCGTGTTCCAGGTCAGCGACAACGATCCGGCACGCTGGAATCTGGTCCTGAACAACGTCAAGAACCTGCAAAAGGAGCTGGGCGCGGACAACGTGAAGATCGAGGTGGTAGCCTACGGTCCTGGCATCAATATGTTCAAGCTCGATTCCGAAGTGGGGGGACGCCTGCAGGAGGCCGCCGACAGCGGCGTGAAATTGGCCGCCTGCGGCAATACCATGAAGGGCGCCAAGCTCACCATGGCCGACATGCATCCGGCGGTGAGCCAGGTCCCGGCGGGGATCGTCGAACTGATGCGCAAGCAGCAGGAAGGTTGGGCCTACATCCGGCCCTAATCGGGCTGGCGATGGTGGCGCGCCAGCACCGCCATCGCGCCGTTGATGGCCTGGAGGATTCCGGCGTCGCCGCCCCGGTCGGGGTGGTGGCGCATGGCCAGCTCCCGATAGCGGCGGCGGATGGCGGGAAAGTCCGCCGTTCCATCCAGCCCCAGGACCTTCAGGGCGGCTTCCCGTTCGTCGTGGCGGGCATAGCGCAGCCAGAATGCCGCCAGCAGTTCCTCCACCTCCTCTTTTCCCGTGATTTCCAGGTTGTCCAGGTCCAGGTAGTAATCCCGCAAGGGGTCGCCCCCCGCTGGCAATTGCTCGTTGCCGGGGATGAATGGGTGGAGAACGATTTTCAGGCAGTGGATTTCCAGGCGGCCTTCCCGTTCCCGCTGCAGTTGTTCCTGTAGCCGGTAGAGGTGATGGAAGAGCAGGAAATGGGTCTGGAACAGGGGCAGGGCTTCACCCAGGGCCTGCCGGTTGATGGCCGGGTCGTCGAGGGCGGCGATCAGTTCGAACTCGCTCAGCCCGTCGGGATGGGCGCGCAGCAGGTCGAGGAGGCAGTCGCCAAGGGGCGGCAGGTTCGTCTTCATAGGCTTCCCGACTGTAGCCGATTCCGCCGGCCTGGGCCAGGGGGAGGGCTGTGGTAAAATTCCCGGTCGTACGTCACCCGGTTTTCCGCCCATGCTCTCCCATCTCAACCCTCCCCAGCGCGAAGCCGTGAAGCACCTGGACGGCCCGCTGCTTGTGCTGGCCGGGGCGGGGAGCGGCAAGACCCGGGTGATCGCCCACAAGATCGCCTACCTGATCCGGGAATGCGGCTACGCCGGCAACCATATCGCGGCCATCACCTTCACCAACAAGGCCGCCCGGGAAATGCAGGAGCGGGTGGGGACCCTGCTCGAAGGCCAGTCTGGACGCGGTCTGACCGTTTCCACTTTCCACTCCCTGGGCCTGATGATGCTGCGCCAGGAGGCGGCCGCCATCGGTTACAAACCCCGTTTCTCGGTGCTGGATGCGGCCGATGCCATGCACATCACGAGCG
>JBFXHL010000027.1:0-26010 GCA_050177075.1 Sulfuricellaceae bacterium
GCGTCTGCTTTGTCGCACGGCTCGCCAATGGAATGACCATTGGCTTCGCCCTGCTTCGCGCATCCATCGCTTTCTGGCCACAACGCGGGGCACGAAACCTACTGAAATAGGCTCTTATACTCCGCCGCCCCGCTATGGAACACCGCCTACCATGAGCAGCCATTTGAGTTTGCACACGCTTCTTCAACGTCCCGAAACTGTCGCCGCCACTCATTCGGGCTCCTTCCACGCCGACGACGTGTTCGCGGCCGCTATCTTGCGCCTGGTGAATCCGTCGGTGACCATCCTGCGCACCCGTGACCAGGAGCAACTCAATCAGGCGGAAATCGTTTTCGATGTCGGCCGGGTTTACGACCCCGCCGCTGGCCGTTTCGACCATCACCAACTCGGCTACGCTGAGAAACGGGAAAACGGCATTCCTTTCAGTTCGTTCGGTCTTATCTGGCGCGAGCTGGGCGAGGAAGTGTGCGGGTCGGCCGCGGTTGCGGCCAGGGTGGACCGCTGGTTGGTGCAAGGCGTGGATGCCGTGGACTGCGGGGTTACTGTCAACAAGGAAATTCTGCCCGCGTCGGTGATGTCCATCTCCGCCGCCCTCGGCAGCTTCAATCCCGGTTGGCAGGACGATACTTCGCCGCAGGCCCGGTGCGATGCCTACGAACAGGCGGTGACCTGGGCCAAGGCCATCCTGCAGAACGTCATTCGCGAGGCCAAGGCCATGGAAGCCGCGCGGGGCGTAGTGGAAGCGGGTGCCCTGTTGGAAGAGGGGCGCTTGCTGGTTCTGGAACAGGACGTGCCCTGGAAGGAGATCGTGCTCGGCTCTTCGGTCTACGCACGGGTTCTATTCGTGGTCTTGCCGGACACCCAGGATAAATGGCATATACACACCGTGCCGGACCAGGCGGGGAGTTTCTCGAACCGGAAATCGCTTCCTGCTTCCTGGGCGGGCCTGGACGGGGAAGAACTGGATGCCGTCGTCGGTATCGAAGGCTGCGTCTTTTGCCACCGGGGACGTTTCGTCGCCGGGCACAGGAATAAGGAAGGCGCCCTGCGAATGGCCACCATGGCTATCCGGGATTAGCGCAAACAGCCGCTAGGAAGAGGGGGCTTCGCCAGCCGCCGCCAAGGGGGTGGCGATGACGAATTCCGCTCCGCCCTCGATGTTGCGCGCCGTGATCTGGCCATGCATGTGCCCCATGATCATGCGCGACATATAGAGGCCGATGCCTGTGCCACTGTCCTTCGTCGTGAAGTAGGGGTCGAAGATTTTGGGCAGGGCCTCCTCCGGTATGCCGCCCCCGTTATCCCGGATGCGCACCTCTCCCATGCCGTTCTGCTCGACGATGGATATGCGGACCACGCCGCTGCCCTTTTTGCCGGCCAGGACGTCCTTGGCGTTGCTGAGGATGTTGAGCAGCACTTGCGAATATTCGTTGGCATAACCTTCGACGAGCACATCCTTCGCTTCGTCCACGAGGACCTTGATCTCGCTGTGGCGGAAACTGGCTTCCACCAGGCTCAAGGCGTTCCTGACCGAATCCTTGAGGCTGAAGCGCGAGACGGTATGGTCGGGGCGGAAGAAATTGCGGAAGTCGTCAATGGTCGAAGACATCTTCTGCGCCAGCATGGCGCCCGTGTGTACCTGCTTTTCCAGGCTTTCGCGGCTCATCTCCCCCAGTTCGAAATCGTCCTTGATGTTGTAGAGGATGACCGACAGCGCCGAGAGCGGCTGGCGCCACTGGTGGGCAACGTTGTGCATCATCTCCCCCATGGTGGCCAGGCGGGATTGCTGGATCAGCATGGCGTCCTTTTCGCGGTTTTTCGCCACCTCTTCCTTGACCCGTAATTCCAGGGATTCGTTCAGGCTTCGCAGTTCGTTCTCGAATTTGCGGGTCTTCGTTAAATCGTGAATGCTCTCCAGCAGATAGTGGGGGTTGCCCGACGTATCGCGGATGACCTTTACCGTCACCTCCACCGGCAAGCCGGTGGGGTTGTGCGGGGCGCCCGGTTCCAGGGTGACCACCAGGTCTTGCCGGTTTTCCTGCGCCGAGCACACGGGGCATGGGCCGGTCTCGTCGTGAGAGGAGTGCATGAGTTCGGCAATCTGTCGGCCGAGCGTATGGGCCGGGTCGTTGCCGGTCATGGCGTAGAACATCTTGTTGGCCCTGACCACGCGATGTTCCATATCCATGAGATAGATGGCATCCGCGAACGCATCCATCGCTTGAGTCCATTCCTGGGCTTCCCTTTCGAGCGCCTGCTCATAGTGCTTGCGCTCGGTGATGTCGTCGGAAATGCCGAGCAGGTATTCCGCCTCGCCTTTGCTGTTGTGCAACGCCAGCTTGCGGGTGTGCAGGATGCGTTGGCCGCGGTGACGGGTATCGATGCGCTCCTCGGGAATGTCCAGGACCGTGGCCGACTGCAATACTTGTCTATCCCGGCTGGTAAAGAAGTCGGCCTGTTCCCGGGGAAAGAAATCGTAATCGTTCTTGCCAAGCAGGTCATTCCGTTCGTATCCCAGCAATTGCTCCCCGGCCTTGTTGAACAGCACGAAGCGCAGGTCCGACGCGCGCTTGAGGAAAATCATGTTGGGAATGTTCTCGACGATGGAATCGAGCAGCTGCGTGGTGGAGCGAATTTTCTCTTCCGCCTGCTTTCGCGCCGTGATGTCTTGCAGCACCAACACCGCGCCGATAACGCCGCCCTCCGGGTCCTTGATCGGCCCGTGCCCCAGTTCGATCGACCGCGGGGTGCCGTCCATCCCCGGACGCTCGAAATAAAGGCGCCCGTGGGCGGTCAGGCTTTCCGGAGAACGCCACCAGCGTTGGTCGTCGCCGCCGGAGAGCTCGGGCAATAGATGCATGAGACGGCTGTTTTCAATGGCGTCCGTACTGATGCCAAGAATGGCCGCCGCAGTGGGATTGCAGCGTAGAATGCCGCCGTCGGGCCCAACGGCGATCACCCCGTCGCCAATGGCGTTCAGAATGGCGCTCAGTTCTTCTTCATTGCGGCGATGCTGGTTGAGGAGGGTGCCGACCTTTTCCGTCATCGAATTGATGCCGTGCTGGAGCTGCCCCAGTTCGTCGTCGGAGGTGACGGGTATGCGGGCCTCGAGCGCGCCGTTTTCCACTTTCTTCAGGATGGCGAGGGATGCGTCCACCCGACGGGTGATGAGCCGTTGGGCGATGAGAATAATGCCGGCGGAACTGAGCAGAATGAATAATATCGAGCCGGCCTGGCCCCACATGACGATGGAGCGTTTCTGTGCGTTGAGCTCCGTCGTGCTAATGGTGATTACCGTGTAGTAGAGGGGTGAGCCTCCCGCGGCGCTCTGGAGATGGGTCACGCTGGTCAGGGTGTCCTTGCCAAGGATGAACTGCTCGGGGGGGGCGTCATCGGCCAGCCAGCGAGCATTGATTCCCGGAACGCTAGTGGCCGCGCGGCCCAAGTAAGAAGGGTCGGTGGAGACGATGACCCGCCCGTTGCCGCCGATAACCATGCCGTTGAGATAGGGCGCGCCCACCATGTCCTGGACGAGTGACTGGCGCGAAACGGAGCTGATTGCCAGTTCATCATCCGCAATCATCTGGCCTACAAGGTGGAGGCGGGATCGGATTTGTTTCTCGGCCGCTGAACTGAAGCGATCGGTGTAGAACCAGCCGAGAGCGCCAAAGGCAACGACTTCCACGCTGATAACCAGGAGGGCAATGCGCGTAATGAGACCGAATTTGTTCACGTCTATATGGGATTACGGCGCGTAGTGGGGCGTATCGGCCAGAGACTCGAGTCTTGTCTTGTCCTCCTGTTCGTACCGAACCTGCTCGGGGGGGAGATGCCCCAGGATCTCCATGCCGCGCTCCGGGTGATCGAGCTTGGGCTTCCAGCGGGCGATGTAGATGCTTTGCTGAACATGATGGCTGATGGGGTCCATATAAGCCGGGGAGTCCTGCATGCGCTCCTTCGCCGTCCATTTGAAGTTTTCAAGCTGGCGTATGACCGCATGGTTGTCCGTACTTCCGGCGCGCTCTATGGCCGTCAACAAAGCCTTGGTGGCAAGGTAGGCGGCATGGGTCACGTCGCCGGGATAGTCCAGCTTGGTGTGGCCGTAACGCTTGCGATAACGGGCCACGAATTCAGCGGTACCGGGTGTGCTCAGGTTCCATGCCCAGGTGGTGCCGAAAAGAGGGCGCGGAGTTCCGGGCGCCGGATACAATTCCTCCCAATCCACCTCGCCGACCACCCAGGCTTGCTGTTCGAGCGTCTTGGGGTCGATTTGGGCAAAGAGCTTGATCTGATTGTCGCCGCTTATGGTGACCACCACCACGTCGGCCGGAATGGCCGCTACCCGCTTGAGTGCCGCGGCAGGGTCGGGCAGCGCTTCCGGCACCACAACCTCGCCGACGACGGTGCCGCCGTACTCCGCAATATAGGGCCGCGTCGCAGCGGCGCTGCTGCGTCCCCAGGTGTCGTCCTCGGTCAGCAGCAGGACGCGCTTGGACTTGCGCTTGGCCAGGGCATATTTTAAGAGCGCGCGGTTGAAGTTGGCGGCGTTGGCGTCGAAAACGAACTTGGTCCGATGGGCGTCCTCGACCGATTCGGACGGGGCCGAAGAGTTGGTGTTGATGAAGATGACCCCGTGTTTTTGACAGACGGCGGACATGCTGGCGGCGACGCCGGAATGGATGGCACCGACCATGAAGCCGACCTTGGTCTGGGTGATGAGTTCTTCCGCCACCTGGGCGGCACGCACGGGGTCCAAGGTGGGATTTCGCGACACGAGGACGACTTCCCGGCCAAGGACACCGCCCCGGTTGTTGAATTCCTCGATGGCCATATCTGCGCCGCGGCGATCCGCCTCGGCGTGCAAAGCAAAGCGCCCGGTCGTCGGAGCAACATGCGCAATGACAAGGGGGACGCCCTGCGGTGCCCCAAGCGCCCCATTCGCGGCCACCAGCACGCCGACCAAGGCGAAGCCACGAATTTTCTGCACAAGTTCTTTCATGGCAATGAATAGTTGTAGGTTATGTGGCTGGGAAAAGTATAGTGCCCGAAAGTGGGCTGTCAAATAAAAGCCTCAGCCTAGGAATTGCTCCCTTTCATTAAGAATCTTCCTGGGACGTACCAGCCAGCGATGCCGGAAGCCTCGAGCATGCCAGGCAACTGTTGACCCATGCAGACAGTCGGGGCACGGACAGGATCTACAGGCGGAAAGCAGAGCGTGTGAAGCCGCTATGGTGAAATTCTATGATACAGGCGGGTATCTATGATACAAATGATTAGGGCCTTCCGTCTGGAAGGCCCTACTATATGGCGCGCCCGAAGAGATTCGAACTCCTGACCCCTTGGTTCGTAGTTGGCTCTAAGTGGCGTAACATTTTGATTTTATTGAAACAAAAAGGCCGCCTGTTCCACTTTAATGCACGGTTTTGTCACGTTTTTTTTCCTGTTTTCCCCAAAAGTCCCCATGGCTGTATGAGATGGGGGCTAAGAGGGGATCGCTTCGGGCTTTACCAGGACAACTTTCCCGTTGCGCCATTCGGCAACGGGGTTTTGGGCGCGTTTATGCTCGCGCAGCGCTTTTTGCACGCTTTCACGCACGGCCTGGTCGATCAGGTGGCCGTCCAGAAAAACCTGTCCAATATCCGGCTTGGGTTGTTTAGCGTTCATGGCTGTATTCCTTTAACCGGCTCCATGCCGGCGCATCTAGTATTGATTCTACTTTCCCGCCGCTGCCATGTGCAATCAAGTGGGGCAACACTTCTGAATTATCATACACCCGCCAGCTATCGGCCAGCGGCTGGTACAGATTGAAGAAATTGTGGATGCCTCCGGCAAAGCGGCGCCGGATGGTCGCGGAGGGAACATTATGTCCGCCCATCCGCACTCGCTCGGCAACGCGCTCGATGGCAAGTTCCGCGCTGGGGAGCGTCAGGAAAACCAAGTGGAAATGATACCCTTGGAATTTAAGCGTCTTGATCCACGGGGCAAACGTCTTGCTGGACAGGGTGGTTTCAAAGGCGAAATCCTCCCGGCTCTCCGCCAACTGATGCAACCGCGCCAGCATCACCCGCCCGGCCTGCATGGCGGCCCGTTCCGGCTCGAAGGCCGACAAGCCCAGGGCAATGGTGTCCGCGTTGACGAATTGTGACACCGCCAGCGCCCCCTGCAAGATGCCCGGTGCGGCGGTGGATTTTCCCGCTCCGTTCGGGCCTGCTATTAGGATTAGGTGCGGCATTACCAATTCACCATCAAATCCAGGCGAAATACTTGGTCCAGGTCGTTCTTGCCATTCTCGTCCTGGCGGATGGTCATGAAGCGACCGTCATTTTCCCGATTCAGCATCATGGGGCGGCGGTAGAGCTGGTGGCTTGCCAGCACCTTGTCCTGGGTATCGCTACTGTTCAGGATATGGTCCCCCTTGATTTCCACCAAGAGCAGGCCATCACCCTGGGCGCGGCCTTTCACCTTCACCACGAAATCCGGGAAATACTGCGCCCCGTTGGGCAAAATCAGCCCAATCGACCAGGGCTTGCGCGGCTCGTTGCGGTGCCACCATTCCACCGTGCCGGACAAATCGCTGTCCAGCAGCTCGGCAAAGGCCTCTTCGTCGCGATTGAGGCCGGACGGCATGACACCATACACATTCAGGCGGGAAGTCCGCGCCCCCGGCGGCTGCTCGATGAATTCGGGCAAGGCGGACGTCTCCACCAACTCGGCATATTTCGCCGCGCACTGCCGCGCCGCCAGCCGCACCAGATTGGGATAGGCCACCAGAATCAAATCCAGCGCCCGCGCCAGGTGTTCGGTGTCGTAATCAATGCCCCGTGCGTCGTACTCCGTCTTCATGCGCTTCATCAAGGCGGCGTGAAGATCACGGGGGTCGAGATAATCCGGCTCGAACAGCACCCGCTGCGCCCGCCGGGCAATCTCCGCGTCGGACAAGCGTGCCTGATAGGCCGTATCCGACACCGCGCGGGTGAAAATTTCCTCCTCCCGCCGCACCACCGTCGCCTTGGCCCGCAGGCCCGCCGCCATTTCCTTGTCGCCGATGGCGATGGTCGCGCCGATGCAGGCCAGCAAATCCTCCGTGCCCAAGGGCATGCGCTCGGTCTTGAAACGAAGCCCCGCCTCCTTGAGGGCAAAACGCACATTGCCCGGCAAGCCGGGTCGCGATATCGCTGGTTTCTCCCCATGCACCGGCGCTTCCGGCATGGTCAGCACCAGCCCTTCCAGCACGCTCTGTCCGCCGGGCAGGCTGTAATGCTCCAGCCGCACGTCCTCGCCGCTTTCCGCTTCGGGCTTTGGCGGCGTTTCCACGGGCAGGAAGGTGCTTTGTCCGTTCCGCACCACCTGCACCTGGTTCTGTCCGGCCACATTCACCACCATGGTATAGAGCGAAATCTCCGACAACCCGGTGCGGATGGCGTTGATCTTCTCCGCCGCGCCCGTCAGCCCGGTCTGGTTCTCCGCGTCGGCCAGGAACACATAGCCATAACGCAGCAGCTCCGGCACCTCCCGCCCTTGCAGGCGGCGATGCACCCGCAGAATCCGCCCCACCACCTGGATACCGAAATCCGTGTCCTTCGCCCCGCGCATGGATACCAGCGTGAACGCTCGCGGCGCGTCGAACCCCAGCGCCACCGCCATCTTGAAAATCAGCACCTCTTTCGATTCATCCAGCGCCACCGCCAGCAAATCGTCCGACGGCTCCTTGGCCGTGTAAGAGGCAATTGCCGATTCCGCAAAGCCCAGCGCCTTCAAGCGCTCCCGTGCCTGGGCCACGTCGTCGTCCTTCTCGCTGGTCGCCACCTGCACCAGCATCAAGGGCGTCAAATCCACCCCGGCGGCGGCCAGCTCCGCCTTGATGCGCTCATGCACCGCCTTCGCATCCGCCAGGGCCGCCATGGGGAAATCCACCAGGGCCTTCTGTTCGTCCGGCGCGAGATACGCCACCGACTTGATGCCCTGCTTGATCAGCCCCGCGTCCACGGCGTCCTGGCGGCTGACCGTGATGCGGTGCAGCTCGGCAATGCCGGTGGTTTTCTTGAACTTGTCCACGTCCTTGTCGTCCGGCGTGGCGGTAATCAGCAGGGTGAATTCCGGCTGCATCACCTCGGTGTAAAAGCGCACCGCCTCGGTGGCCCCGCTAAAGGTATGGTGCGCCTCGTCCACCACCACCCCGATATGGAAGCCCGCTTCCCTCAAGCTCGGCACCAGGATATCCAGCGCCAGGGACAAATCCCCGTCCCGCCGCAAGCGCCGCGCCTTCTCGTTATTGGCCGCCACCGCCGCCCAGGTGGAGACGAACACGTCGCCGCTGCTGGTGCCCATCGCCAGCCGGTCGGACTGAATATCCCGTACCCTCAGCCCGGCGAACTGCTTTTTCAGGGCGATACGCGCCTGATCCACCAACCCGGCGAAGGGCGTGAACCAGAACCACACCACCTTCGCCTCGCGGGCGAATTCCTCGGCAATCAGCCCCGCCATCATGGTCTTGCCGGAGCCGGTGGGGGCCTGGATCAGCACGCAGCCGTTATAGGCCGCCGCCTGCCGCCGGTTGGCCGCGTCCGGGGCCGCCTCGATCTGCGTCAGGGCATAACGGAAAATGGACAGCGCGTTATCCGTCGCCTCGCGCTGATAGGTGCAGGGCGACACGATCATTTGCCGCCCCCAAATCGCTTGACCAGGAACTCGGGAATTTTTTCAAAGGACGCATTGCTCGCCTCCACCCGCTGGCGCAACGCCCCAGGCTGCCAGGAATACACCCTCAGCGTTCCGCCCAAGGCCGCCAGCCGCGCCACTTCCGCCACCGCCGCCGGATTCACCTTGGGCACATACACCAGCCGCGCCTCCTCCGTCCCCGCCACCTGCGCCAGGGCCGCCGCATCATAATCCGTCAGCCCCTGGCCATGAATCAGTTGCAGCGCCTGCCACACCTGCCCATGCTGAATGGCGTTGAACACCCGGCCAGCGGGAATGCGCCGCGTGCGCAGATAGGCGAAGGAACCGCCCAAGCCCTCGACCCGTTCCCCTTTCTTGTTCTCGTAGCCCCGAATCACCCGGCGCAGCCGCTCCGCGCACACGTCGCGGCAAATGTTCTTGTCAGGTTCGGCAGAAGTCGCCTCGGTGCTGGACACCAGAATGAAGCGCCGATTGCCGCCGTCCTCGGCGTTGAGCTTCATCACCGCATGGGCCGTGGTGCCGGAACCGGCGAAGAAATCAACAACAATGTCATCCTTACCCGGCGCACCTTGGCGAATCAACTCCAATATCAGATCGGATGGTTTCGGGAAATTAAATGGGACTTCTTCAAATATATCCTCAAGTTCTCTAGTCCCGTGATAGGTAAAAACTTCATTACCCACTATTGACGAGAACCCAGTGAATTCAGACTTCATCTCGGAAAGGAATACTTTCAGTCGTGGGCGACCCTTACTATTTTTGGGCCAAAGAATTCGCCCTTCTGCAATCAGGGATGCCATTCGGGATCGATCAAACCGCCAACCTTGCCTAGGTTTGCCATAGTTCAAACCAGTTGCGGGGTCAATCAAGTCATAATGGAGATTTGGCCTAGATTTTTCATCGGCTAGCCCAACCATGTTGCCACTTGTCCAGGGGCCTCGTGGGTCATTATCTAGATTTTTGAATTGCTCATGATCTCGTTCGACGCCCCTCAAGCAATGCCCATATGTAAGCACGTATTCATGGTCTATCGATGCGCCATTTTTTGTCCGATTGTCCTTATTTTGTCGGCTTTTCCAAATAAATTGCCCAATGAACAGGTCAGCACCGAAAACATTATCCATCATCAGTTTTAATGGGCAGGCCTCCCCGTCATCAATGCTGACAAAAATCACCCCATCCTCGGCCAGTAAGTCCTTCGCCAAGGTCAGCCGCCGATACATATACTCCAGCCACTTGGAGTGCTTGTAGGCGTCGTCCTTGTCCACGAAGCGGTCGTTGTAGATGAAGTCCCGGTTGCCGGTGTTGTAGGGCGGGTCGATGTAGATGCACTTCACCTTGCCCGCGTGGGTCATGCGCAGATAGCGCAAGGCGTCGAAGTTGTCGCCCTCGATGACCAGGTTTTGATGGGGCGCTTCGCCCACGGACAGGGCGGCGTCCGGCTCCAGCACCACGAAATCGTCGTTTAGGCTCCTGTCATGCTCGATCTCGTCCCGCTCCCACACCAGCCCGAACTTGGGCTTGCGGTCCCGCTCCCGCAACAGGCGGATAAGTTCCTCCCGGCTGTATTCTTCGTATTTGTCTGGCATGATAGTTGGCGATTTTAGGGGGATTTCCACGAAAGGGGTAGGGATGACTGACGAAAAAGCGAAGAGCGAGGTTGCCATGCTTCGCCCCGCCAAGAATCACGTCACGGCCATGGTGGTTCACCTGGCTCCGGAATATGTGGAACTTCTTCGCTATTTTCAGGATAACGGCGGCTGGATTCGACTTCCTGAAAAACTGGAGGCCCTCGTCAAGAACCTCAACCTCAGCAACTACGTCCAGCTATACGAAGACGAAAGACGAATTCAGGTCAGTTTGATGTTCGGCCTCATGGGCGAAGAGGGCTACAAGAAATGGTCCGCTGAACTGGAAGCCGCCGGGCTGGAAGCGCAGCAGTCTTTCCTGGACGATCTTACCGCCGAAATGGCGACTGAAGAAAGTTGGGAATGGCTGGAGGATTTTTTTCCCGGCACGCCGGAGGAGGAGGAAGCCCAGCGCCAGCTATTTGAATCCTTGGCCGAAGACGAAAAGCAGCAAGCCATTCGGCAGGCTCAGTTCTTCTGGGGTTTCTTTTTTGCCCAGTTTTACAATGTGCTATCGCTCATGATCCACGGCCGGAAACTCACTTCCCTGGTGCCACGAGCCATGGCCGGGGATGATGACGCGCTGTGCAAGGCCATCCAGATTGACCCCCGCTTGCTTTCACTCCACCCCTATTTCCATGAACGCCGTTTGAAAGCGCTGAACGAGGGGGATGGGGATTTGCTTGCCAGAATCGGCTACCGGCTCGCCAATCCCGGCAGCAGGGGGAAAATCCGCTACCCAGGCCTTTATATGGTGTTTTCCATGCTGGAGGCGGCGAACTGGCTCAGTGATTTTTCCCATGCCGAGATTCTTGATTTGTGTGACGCGGCAGCGCTGGACCGCTACCAGAATCGGATTGAAGATGTGAACTATGTCACCAAACGCCTGCGCGAATACCGCCGAATGCAAAAGACCGGCGGCCTGTCAATGCACTGAAATTCTTTTTTACGGCATTCCTGCGTTACCCCGTCGTGCATAAATTCTCTATCCGTCGCGGACAGCATTTCGCCATCCGCCCAACGGAAAGGAATTCATCATGCACGACCAACACAAATCTTCTAACGAAGTAAATCCATCCGCCGCAGCCGTCGTTGCTGAGGACGCACCGCCCGCGCGACAGCACGGACGGAGCGCCCGCAAGCAATGCGGCGAGGACGGAAAGGGTACGCCGTCTAGTAACACAGTACCCTCAAACTGCAATCTCAACTTCAAGCCCCTCCGCTACGGCATAGACAGCCTGTATCTTTCCTATACCGGGAAACTGGCCGAGGACTGGGACCGGAAACTGTCTGACCTCAAGGAGCTTGCCCAGTCGGAGAATGAGGCGGAACAAGCCCAGGCCCAAGTCTCCATCGGCGCCCACCTTTTCGAGGTGCGAGACAAGGGGGTTCCCCGCTTCGCCTACGTCCTGGCGGACAACTGCTTTTTCATCAAGCTCAACCGCAAATCCAAGAAGCTGCCAGTGGCCCACGTGCAGATTTCCAGCGAATACCTCTCCGCCGTTGGCGTGGAAGCTGCCGAGAAAGACCTGCGCTTTGTCCTTAACACCCTGGGGACGATTCAAGGGGAGGCCAGGGTCAGCCGGGCTGATTTACACGCGGATTTCGTCTGCGGTCTGGATTTGGATTTCATCGAACAACCCCATTGGGTCACTCGCGCCAATCTCATGGCGAAGTACTACGATGCCCGCCTGGAATATCCGTTCACCGGCTGGGTGGTGGGGATTGGCGGCGGTATTCAGGCCCGCCTCTATGAAAAGGTGGTGGAAATCGTTTTTAAGTCCCACAAGGACTATCTGTTCGAGTTGTGGAAGGCGGCAGGCTGGCAAATGGGGGAAAAGGTATGGCGGCTGGAATTTCAAATCTCCCGCCCTATCCTCAAGGAACTCAATGTCCACACCCTGGATGACCTGTTAAAGCACCAGGCCGCCCTGTGGCAATACTTGACCCAGGATTGGCTGCGACTATCCATTCCCAATCCCAACGACAAAACCCGCTCCCGCTGGCCCAACCACCCCCTGTGGGATGCCTTGTCCGGGGTGTATTTCCGGGAACTGGACCAGCCTCGCCTTACCCGCTTCCGTCCCCAGCGTCTGCCCCAGGATGAACGTCTCTTCGTCCATGGTCTGGGTGGTCTGACTTCCTTTATGGCAAGCAAGGGCATTGAGGATTTAGGGGAGGGCTGGGGCGAATACATGGTCCACAGCAAAGAACATTTCACCCTGAAGGGAGAAAGCATTGAAGGGTATGTCTTGCGCAAGGTGAAAGCCAAGGCCCGCAAGTTCAACACCCTGGACAATCGCGTCGAGATAGACGCACAGGAGGCCGAGAAGGGCGCTGAAGCCTATCGCCAGGCCAAGGATGGGTATTGATGACTAAGCGCGGCTACAACTGCCAGGAGGCGGCGCAATACCTGGGTATCAAGCGCCGCGCATTCGAAAAACATTTTCGCCCTTATCTCATTGGCATCCCGTGCGGCACGTCGGTGATTTTTGACCGAATTGACCTCGACCGTGTTTTGGAAGAGCATAAACAGCGGAACGGGCGGCCTGTGATGAAAGGAGGTATCACATGGGCCGAACCCAAACCGGCATCCACCAAGACAAGCACGGTTTCTGGTGCGTCGATCGGCTATACAAAGGCACTCGACTTCGCAACCGTTTCGAGTCGTTTGAAGAAGCGGAAGCCTGGTTGATCTATCGGCTTGATCAACTTCGGCAGCTTCACCTTTTCGGGATTCGTCCCAAAAGGACGTTTGACGAAGCCGCCGCCAAGTATCTGCTCGACCACCAGGACAAGGTGTCGCTGGCACAGGACATTTACCAGCTTGAACGGTTGATGCCATTTATAGGCAAGCTGACGCTCGATCAGATTCACGATGGAACGCTGGCGCCCTTCATCAAGGATCGGAAGGCCAACGGACGCGCCCACAAGACCATTAACCTGGGACTTGGGCTGGTTCGGCGGATTTTGAACCTGGCGGCCCGTAGTTGGCGTGATGAGGATGGCAAAACGTGGTTGGAAATGCCGCCCCTCATTACCATGCTGCCGCTTATAGGGTTTCAGCGGGAACCTCAGCCTATCACCTGGGCGGAACAACGGCGCATCATGCCGCTGCTGCCGGACCACCTGGCAAAGATGGTCTTGTTCGACTTGAACACGGGCGCGCGGGATGAGGTGGTTTGTGGTCTGAAATGGGAGTGGGAAATCCCCATCCCCGAACTTGGCGTATCGGTGTTTGATATTCCAAGGGAGAACGTCAAGGGAAGGAAGCGTGGTCGCGTTCTAGTCTGCAATACGGTGGCACAGATCGTCATTGAATCCCAACGGGGCAAGGATGACGTTTATGTGTTCCCTTACAAAGGGCACCGCATCGAGACGATGAACAACAACGCATGGCAACGGGCAAGAAGACAGGCGGGAATTCCCGATCTGCACATTCATGATCTGCGTCATACCGTTGGGATGCGATTACGTGAAGCAGGAGTGCGCGAAGAAACGATTGCAGACATTCTGTGGCATACGCGCCAGGGTATGACGGCTCATTATTCGGTCGCACAGATTGATGAGCTGGTAGAGGCGTTAAACCGCATTACGGATGAACGCAATCGGGTGAATCGCAGCCTCGCCATGATTCGCCGGGAACGGCTTGGGATGGAAAGTCCCCAAAAAGTCCCCGCGAAAATGAAAATGGGTTAGACCGTTTCCGATCTAACCCATTGATTACCTGGCGCGCCCGAAGAGATTCGAACTCCTGACCCCTTGGTTCGTAGCCAAGTACTCTATCCAGCTGAGCTACGGGCGCGAAGGCGGCAAATTATACTAAAAGCCTTGCCGCATTACAACAAAAACTTTGGCGGAGAGAGAGGGATTCGAACCCTCGGTGAGGCTATAAACCCCACGCTCCCTTAGCAGGGGAGTACCTTCGACCACTCGGCCATCTCTCCACAAAGGCCGCTAGGATACCGATTTGAGCCGAAAAGGTCAAATCTGGATTAGGCGGCCTGGTCCAGGTTGTAGGCTTGGTGCAGAACGCGGACGGCCAGTTCCAGGTATTTTTCGTCGATGACGACGGAAATCTTGATTTCCGAGGTGGAAATCATCTGGATGTTGATGCCTTCGTCGGCCAGGGTCTTGAACATGGTGCCCGCCACGCCGGCATGGGAGCGCATGCCGACGCCCACCACGGAGACCTTGGCGATCTTGTCGTCGCCAGTGACTTCCTTGGCGCCGACCTGGGTCTGGATGCGTTTCAGGATGTCCATGGCCTTGGTGTATTCGTTGCGGTGGACGGTGAAGGAAAAGTCGGTGGTGCCGTCGGAGCCCACGTTCTGGATAATCATGTCCACGTCGATGTTGGCCTCGCCCACGGGGCCGAGAATCTGGTAGGCGATGCCGGGCTTGTCGGGCACGCCGCGCACGGTGATTTTGGCTTCGTCGCGGTTGAAGGCGATGCCGGAGATGATCGGTTGTTCCATTTTCTGGTCGTCCTCGAAAGTAATGAGCGTGCCTTCCCCTTCTTCCTCGAAGCTGGATAGCACGCGGAGCTTGACTTTGTACTTGCCGGCGAATTCTACCGAGCGGATTTGCAGCACCTTGGAGCCGAGGCTGGCCATTTCCAGCATCTCTTCGAAGGTGATGGTTTTGAGCTTGCGGGCCTCGGGCACGATGCGCGGGTCGGTGGTGTAGACGCCGTCCACGTCGGTATAAATCTGGCACTCGTCGGCCTTGAGGGCGGCGGCCAGGGCCACGCCGGTGGTGTCGGAGCCGCCGCGGCCGAGGGTGGTGATGTTGCCGTGCTCGTCCACGCCCTGGAAGCCAGCGACCACTACTACGTTGCCGGCGTTGAGGTCGGCGCGGATGTTGTGCTCGTCGATGGACAGGATGCGGGCCTTGGTGAAGGCGCTGTCGGTGATGATTTTGACCTGGGAGCCGGTATAGCTCTTGGCCCGCACGCCGAGGTCCATCAGGGCCATGGACATGAGGGCGATGGTGACTTGTTCTCCGGTGGAAACCAGGACATCCATTTCGCGGGCATCGGGGGTGTGCTGGATTTCTTTGGCCAGGGCGATGAGGCGGTTGGTTTCGCCGCTCATCGCGGAGACGACGACAACCACTTGGTGGCCCAGCGCTTTGAACTTCGCTACGCGGCGGGCAACCTGCCGAATGCGGTCCACGCTACCGACCGACGTGCCGCCGTATTTCTGAACGATGAGTGCCATGAACGGAAAATTTTCCCAAAAAAGGAAAATTTTATCTTAATTATCGGCGTAATACGAGGGACCCGCCCCATCTCGGGGCGAGGGCTGGATGGCGGGGAGATGGGACGCTAGATTCTGACGGAAAAGATGTCGTGCAGGCCCGGGGCGTTCAGTTTGCTGACCGCGCTCAGGGGGCTGGGCGGAGGAAGCTTGCGGCCTTCGCTCCGCAGGTGTTCGATTCGGGTACTGAGGGCTTTCCGGGCGAGGAGCCAGGCTTCTTCCGGCGTTTTGCCCGCGGCGTCGCAGTCGGGGAAATCGGGGAAGGCAATCCGGTAGGAGCTTTTTCCGGCTTCGTGGATCAGGGCGATGTAGTGTGGCATGGCAGTCCTCCTCGTGCCTGATAAGGATGCCGGCGGCTTGTTACATCCTGATGACAATGCGCGAGGGTTTCAGCACTTGCACAACGGGGTGTCGTTGGGATTCTCGATGCTGGCCGCCACGGCGGCGAATAGCTCCTGGACTTCGTCGAGGCTGAAGGTGGCAAACAGCCGGTTCGCCATGTCTGGGTCCAGTTTGACCATGCAGGAGCGCCCGCCTGGGAGGTCGAGCCGCACGCCGGCGACATGCTTTTTCAGCCCGCCTTCGGTTTGGTCGACCAGTTCGGATTGCTCTTCCAGTAATTGGTCGTAGCAGGCTTCGAGCACTTCCACGACATCATCTGGAATATCTTCGGGGACGGCAGCGATAATGCCCATTTCGTCATCCTGCAAGGTGCACTCGACGCCCTGCTCCCGGGCCTGACGGACGAATTTGTCCCGTAGCTCCCGATCGAAAAACATGTACTCCATCATATGCGTAACCACTCCGGCAGAAAATCTCTGGAAATTCGTGGCGGTAAAGCTCCGCGCTTCCGCTACGGGATATAATACCCCAATTCGGCGTGGCGGCCCGTGGCCGCTGGCGCCGTCCCTTCGACCGGCGCGGGCGAGAGATGAATCTGGCGAATTCGTTGACTCTGTTGCGGGCGCTTCTGGCGCCGTTAATGGCCTTTCTTCTGCTGGGCGAGCGTTTTTCCGCCGCCCTGGCGGTGCTTGCCATGGCCGGTCTGACGGATGCCTTGGACGGCTATGTGGCACGGCATTTCCATCAGATTACCCGTTTGGGGGCCTTTCTGGACCCTTTCGCCGATAAGTTGCTGATTGTCGCCACGGTAATTCCCCTGGCATGCATTGGCCGTTTGCCCCTTTGGCTGGTTTTGCTGATTATCGGCCGGGACGGAGTGATCGTGGCCGGAGCCATGGCGTATCGCCTGCTTACCGGTCACTTGGAAATGGCGCCGACACCCCTGAGCAAGCTAAACACCTTTTTGCAGCTCGGTTTGATTCTGCTGGTGTTGGTGCAGGCCGCCGGCTTGGTGATGGAGCCGGTTCCCTTGAGCGTGCTGTTTGTCTTCGTCGGCGTGGTTTCGGCCCTGTCCGGCTTTCAGTACGTGTGGTTGTGGGGTTTAAAGGCATGGCGATGGGGCCGTGGCTAGGCCTGTTCACGCTTCCTCTTCGATATTGGTGGTCGGGTCGTCTTGCCGTCGGTTGTGGTGACGCCGGTCGGTCTTGGCGCGGGTGTCCAGGAGCGGCTTGTCTTGCGTTTCCAGGCGGCGGCACATCTTGCGGCGGTCTTTGCCTGAACGCCGCTCCTCCTCTGAGCGGCGGGCGATTTCGGCCAGCGATTCCCGTATGGAGGGGGGAGCATAATGGGTGACCACTTGCGCCGGTTCGACCCGCGAGCTCACCTTTCTGGGGGCTTTGCTCGGGCTCAGGGCCTGAACGCCTCCCGGTTCTTCGGGGACGGTGATGGGGGGAGGAAGGCTGGGAACGTTGCGCATAAGTTTCGTTTTTTCAATAGTGGATTCCACTAATTATTATAGAAAAAATAGTAGAAACCCCTAGGTTATGACGCCTTGACAGCGTATGGTCGCGAAGCAAAAATGAGACTGTGCACAGATGGAGAAAGTAGGTCCTTATGAAATTGTTTGAAAAGCTTCTCAACCCCAGGGAAATCCGCAAGCGCCTCGGTCTGAACCAGCAGGAATTCTGGACCAAGATCGGCGTAACCCAAAGCGGCGGTTCCCGCTACGAGAGCGGACGGAATATGCCCAAGCCCGTGCGGGAGCTGTTGCGGCTCGTGTATGTGGAGGAACTGGACCTCAGCAGGGTGAAAAAAGAGGATTTCGACGTCATCGACTATCTCAAGACCACCAAGCCCGAGTTGTTCAAACAGCTTAGGAAAGAAGCCAAGGACGAGGGCAAGAAAACCTCCGGCGAGGAGTAGGACCAGTTCCCGTAAGGAGGCTCAGGCGCTGACCTGGACCTCCACCCCCAGCCCGGCGACCCGCCGGGCAAAATCATCCAGCCAGTCTTTCCCCAGTGCCGTCAGCCGTTCCTTGCCGGCTTGCATCGGCGGGCGGGCCAGGCCGTACAGCATGATTCCCCGTAACGTCACGCCCGCAGCCAGGGTGGCGGCGACGAATTCCAAGTAGGCAGCGAGTTCCTTTTCGTCAGGCGGCAGGCCGTCGATGGCGAAGAGGCAGGTTTGCAGCCGGGTAGGGCAGAGGGCCGCGGCGGTGGCGAGATTTTCCCGCACCCGCGGTAGGCTCGTCCGCGTGCCGTTGACCAGGCGCATTCCCGCTTCGCTGCCGCGGTCCAGTTTGAACCAGACCTCCCCGCCCAGCTCGGCCATGCGCGCAAGTCCCCGCTTGACGGCGGGGCGGTGAACGAGGCTGCCGTTGGTGATGAGCACCAGCTTGATCTTTCCCTTCAGGCCGAAGTCGTCCATGACACGGCCGATGAGATCGACGATCCGATCGAACTCGGCCGCGCTGGTGGGCTCGCCGTTGCCGGAAAGCGCGATATCCTTGAGTTGCCGCGCCTCCTGGGGGACATGCTCCGTCATGAAGGAGCCGTGCAGAATGTCGGCCAAAAAGCCGCGCAGTTCCCGCTCGAGCAAGGGAAGGTCCACCGGCGGAGCGTTGCCGCGTTTGAGGTCCGGCACTTGGCAGTAGATGCAACGCCAGTTGCAGGCGTTGTTGGGGTTGAGGTTGATGCCCACGGACACCCCGCCGGCACGGCGGGAAATCACCGGATAGACATAGGTCAGGCCCGCGCTGTCGCGGTCATGGCGGCGGGTGGTGAGGCGGGCGGTCATAATCGCATTCTAACCTCCCACCGGCACGGCTGGGTGTATAATGCGCGCCTCCGACGCAATCCATTGATTTCCATGCGCATCACCCGCCGACTCGAATTCGATGCAGGCCACCGCATCCCCAACCACAAGAGCCAGTGCCGGCACTTGCACGGCCACCGCTATGCCATCGAAATCACCCTGGCGGGGGAGTTGATCGCCACCGCAGGTTCCTCGGAAGAGGGCATGGTGATGGACTTCGGCGACGTCAAGGAAATCGCCAAGCGCCTGGTGGTGGATGCCTGGGACCATGCCTTCCTGGTCTATGCCGGCGACCGGACCGTGGCGGATTTCCTCCGCGCCCTGCCGGACCACAAGACCGTGGTGCTGGATGTCATCCCCACCGCCGAGAATCTGGCCCGGGAGGCTTTCCGCCTCCTCGAGCCGGCCTATCGCGACGTCTACGGCAACGCCCTGCGCCTGGAGCGGGTGCGCCTCTACGAAACCCCCAACAACTGGGCCGACGCCAGCCGCGACGCCGCCGCGCGCTGAAAATTTATTCCCTACCCGCTTAACTTTCGGCTGTTTCAGGCCGGAGGATGCTCTTCGACGGGCTCCACGTGGATGGTGACGGCGGTTTTCGGCAGGGTGGCCTCGATGGCTCCTTCGATGTGGTCGCAGAGCCGATGAGCCTCGCTGACGGAAGTCTCGCCGGGCAGCAGAAGGTGGAACTCGATGAAGCGGCGGGGTCCTGCCTTGCGCGTCTTGAGGTCGTGGAAGCTGCCATGGCCGGTCAGTTCCTGGTGGATAACGGTTTCAATCGCGGTTACTTCTTCCGCGGGCAAGGCGGCATCCATCAGCCCATCCCATGAACGTCGAATGAGATCGATGCCGGTATGGATGATGTTGAATCCTACCAGGGTGGCCATGATGGGATCGAGTACCTGCCAAGAGGGCGGGGCGAAAATCACCACAGCCAGACCGGCGACGATGCCCGCCGAGGTCCAGACGTCGGTCATCAGGTGTTTGGCGTCCGCCTCCAGGGTGATGCTGTCGTGGCGCTTGGCCGCCTTCAGCATGGTAAGGGCGACGCCGTAGTTCACCGCCGCCGCGACCAGGGAGATCAACAGGCCGAGGCCGAGCTGGTGCAGGGGCGCGGGGTTGAGAAAGCGGTCCACGGCGGCGTAAATGATGGAAATCGCCGCCACCAGGATCAGTCCGCCTTCCATGCCGCTGGAGAAGTATTCCGCCTTGTCGTGGCCGTAGGCATGGCCTTCGTCGGCGGGGCGGGCGGCGATGGTGAGGGCGGTGAGGGCGACGAAACCCGCCGTCAGGTTGACCAGGGATTCGGCGGCGTCGGAGAACAAGCTCACCGAGCCGGTCATGAAATAGGCGCCGAACTTCAGGACCAGGGTGACGAGGGAGGCGGCGATGGACAGCAGCGCCATGCGGCGGGTTTCGGTCATGGGGTTCTCAATGCAGTTTGATGCGCGGTTCGGTCCGGCGGTTGATGAGGCGCGCCAGGGTATCCAGGACGACCCGGGGGACACCGTGGAGGGCCAATAGGTGCATTTTGTAGAGGGAAATATACATCAGGCGGGCGAAATAGCCCTCCACCATGATGGTGCCGCCGGTGAGCCCCCCCATCAAATTGCCTACCGTGCTGTATTCGCCGAGGGAAACCAGGGAGCCGAAATCCCGGTAACGGAATGCCAGGGGCGGCTGGCCGGCGACTCGGCGGGTCAGGCTCCGCACCAGCAGGCTGGCCTGCTGGTGGGCGGCCTGGGCGCGGGGCGGCACGGTCTGCTCCCGCCCTTCCCAGGCGCAGGCGGCGCAATCGCCGAAGGCGAAAATGTCCGGGTCGCGGCTGGTCTGAAGGGTGGGGCCCACCACCAGTTGATTGACCCGGTTGGTTTCCAGGCCGTCGATGTCCTTGAGGAAATCCGGGGCCTTGATGCCCGCCGCCCATACCACCAGCTCGGCGGGGTAGAAGCCGCCGTCCTGGGTGTGGACGCCTTCCGCCGTGACGCTGGTGACCCGCATCCCGGTGTGGACTTCCACCTTGAGCTTGCGCAGTTCCATTTCCGTGGCGTGGGACAGGCGCTGGGGCAGGGCGGGGAGGATGCGGCCGGAGGCCTCGATGATGCTCAGGCGCACATCCTTTTCCGGGTCGATTTTGTCCAGGCCGTAGGCGGTGAGTTCCCGGGTGGATTTGTGCAGTTCCGCCGCCAGTTCGACCCCCGTGGCGCCGGCGCCGATGATGACGACCTTCAATTGGCCGGGGCGCAGCGGCGTGGTCTGGGTATTGGCCTGGATGCAGGAATTGATCAGGCGCTGGTGGAAACGGGCCGCCTCCTTGGCGGTGTCCAGGGAGGTGGCGTGCTCCTTGACGCCTGGCGTGCCGAAGTCGTTGCTGACGCTGCCGACGCAAATGACCAGGGTGTCGTACTTGAAGGTGCGGCGGGGAACGATTTCCCGTCCTTCCTCGTCGAAAGTGGGCGCGACGCTGACTTCCTTCTTCGCTCGGTCGAGACCGTCCATGGCGCCGAGGCGGAAGTGGAAGTGGTGCCAGCGGGACTGGGCCATGTAATCCAGGGCGTGATCGTCGATGTCCAGGCTGCCGGCCGCGGCCTGGTGGAGTAAGGGCTTCCACAGATGGGTACGAGCCCGGTCGATGAGGGTGATTTCGGCGCGCTTTTTCCTGCCCAGGGTGTCCCCCAGGCGGGTGGCGAGCTCCAGGCCGCCGGCGCCACCGCCGACAATGACGATTTGATGAAGTGGGCTGTTCATGAGCTGTTTGTCTCGGCCATTCGCCGGGGCGACGGGCCAGGGGTAGGAAGCGTTGGATTTGCGTTCAGGCGCTATTTTGCCAGCAACGGCATGGGACAAAAAGCCCGGCGTTCGGCTATGTCATAATCTGTCGCTGGGGCGTGATGGGAAGCGCGGCACAGCCGGTTGCAGAGGAGGGATGGAATGAAAAAACTGTTTTTTGTTGTAACGTGCTTGCTTGCGGTGCCCGCTTTTGCCGGCATCGCAGCCGTGCAGGGCCTGCCTGCCGCGATGGCGGGCGTTGGCGGTGGGGCGGGCGGTTCTGCGGCCGCCTGTGAAAAAAATTGCTCCGCCGGCGATTCGCAGTGCCTGAGAGCCTGCCAGAATCCCGCTCTGGCGCCGAAAAAAAAACGGGGTCCCGGATTTTCCTTGCCTCAACCAATGTGCCCAGGCGGGATACGACTACAACTACTGCAAAACGGTGTGCGCCCGCTGAGGTGAGGGGGATCACTCTTTCTTGTCCGCCTGCTGGGAAGGGCTGACGCCGGCACGGCTCAGGTATTCCCGCAATTGCTTGATGACCTGCTTGGAGCAGACGTTGCTCTGGTGGGGATGGTGGAGAAAGCCTTCCGTCCCGTTCAGCATGATCTTGAATACCGCGCCATGGGCCGGTTCTACCGATGCGCCGAGATGCCTGAGCAGGGATTCCACCTCGCGCCAGTGGATATTGCCGCTGACCGGGTCATGGAATACGGCTTGCAGCAGGTTAGTGTGCTTGTGGCTCATTGTTTCCCCCGATTACTGACATGTGGTAATGCCTTAAATCTAGGACAGCCAGGTGTGGTGGGCAATGGCCGGGAGGGCGAGGGGATGGCGGAGGCGGTGAGATTCGAACTCACGAGGGGCGTAAACCCCTGGCGGTTTTCAAGACCGCTGCCTTAAACCGCTCGGCCACGCCTCCAGAGCGAGCAATGATACCGTTTTACCTCCCACCCTGGCTAGCTGGAGAGCGGCGGGGCTGTTTACCGGCGGACGCCGAATGCGTATAATGTTCTTTTGGAATCAAGGATAAAACAATGCGCATTCTTCAGAAAGCACTTACGTTCGATGACGTATTGCTGGTTCCCGCTCACTCCGCCGTTCTCCCCCGTGACGTTACCCTGAAAACCCGCCTGACGCGGGAGATCGAACTGAATATCCCCCTGATGTCCGCCGCCATGGACACCGTGACCGAGGCCCGTCTGGCGATCGCCGTCGCCCAGGAAGGCGGCATCGGCATCGTGCACAAGAACATGACCGCCCAGGCCCAGGCCGCAGAAGTCTCCAAGGTGAAGCGCTTCGAGAGCGGCGTGCTGAAGGACCCCGTGACCATTCCCCCCACCATGTCCGTGCGCGACGTACTGGCCCTTACCCGCCAGCACAAGATTTCCGGTTTGCCGGTGGTCAAGGCGGGCAAGGTGGTGGGCATTGTCACCAACCGCGACCTGCGGTTCGAGACCAATCTCGACCAGCCGGTGAAGAACATCATGACCCCCCGTCGCAAGCTGGTGACGGTGCGCGAGGGCGCTGGCCGCGAGGAGGCCATGGGCCTGATGCACTAGCACCGCCTGGAGCGGGTGCTGGTGGTCAACGACGACTTCGAGCTGCGCGGCCTGATTACCGTCAAGGACATCCAGAAATCCTCCGAGCATCCCTATGCCTGCAAGGACGCCCTGGGCCGCCTCCGCGTCGGCGCCGCCGTCGGCGTGGGCGAGGGCACCGAGGAACGCGTCGAGCTGCTGGCGGGCGCCGGCGTGGACGTGATCGTGGTGGACACCGCTCACGGCCATTCCCAGGGCGTGCTGGAGCGGGTGAAGTGGGTGAAGAAGAACTTTCCCCAGGTGCAGGTCATCGGCGGCAACATTGCCACCGCCGACGCCGCCAAGGCCCTGGTGGACATGGGCGCCGACGCGGTGAAGGTGGGCATCGGCCCCGGCTCCATCTGCACCACCCGCATCGTGGCCGGCGTGGGCGTGCCCCAGATCACCGCCGTGGCCAACGTGGTGGACGCCCTCAAGGGTTCCGGCGTGGGCGTCATCGCCGACGGCGGCATCCGCTATTCCGGCGACATCGCCAAGGCCATCGCCGCCGGCGCCGACTGCGTCATGCTGGGCGGCCTGTTCGCCGGCACCGAGGAAGCGCCTGGTGAAATCGAGCTGTTCCAGGGCCGCTCCTACAAGTCCTACCGCGGCATGGGCTCCCTGGGTGCCATGCAGCAGGGTTCCAAGGACCGCTACTTCCAAGATGCCGAAGGCAACGCCGACAAGCTGGTCCCCGAGGGCATCGAAGGCCGCGTGGCCTACAAGGGCAGCGTCCTGGGCGTGATCCACCAGCTGATGGGAGGCCTGCGTTCCTCCATGGGCTACCTGGGCTGCGCCACCATCGCCGACATGCACGCCAAGGCGGCTTTCGTGGAGATCACCTCCTCCGGCATCCGCGAATCCCACGTCCACGACGTGCAGATCACCAAGGAAGCGCCCAACTACCACGTGGATTAAGCTGAGAGTGGCGAGCCGAGAGTCGAGAGCGGATTATGGCGATTCGAGACTTTCGTGACTTGCTGATATGGCAGCGGGCGATGGATGTCGCCCGCATTGTTTATCGGATTACGGAATCGTTTCCCTCGTCGGAATTGTATGGGTTGACCAGTCAGCTTAGGCGGGCGGCTGTTTCGGTGCCGTCCAACATTGCCGAGGGTCATGGAAGGGAATCGGAAAGGGAATTCGGACGTTTCTTGCGTATTTCCCGCGGCTCTTTGGCGGAGCTTCAAACGCAACTTATTTTGGCGGAGGGCCTTGGTTATGCCGGGGCTGACTCTTTTCTCGAAATCAACGAGTTGATAGAAGAGCTTGGGCGCATGATGCGTGGTATGCAAAAAGCTCTCGACTCTCAACTCACAACTCTCGACTGAACTCCATGCACCAGAAGATTCTCATCCTCGATTTCGGTTCCCAGTACACCCAGCTCATCGCCCGTCGCGTGCGGGAAGCCAGCGTCTATTGCGAGCTGCGTCCCTACGACGTCACCGAGCAGTTCATCCGCGACTTCAACCCCGCCGGCATCATCCTTTCCGGCGGCCCCTCTTCGGTGTACGAGGAAGAGACGCCCCGGGCTCCGGATGTGGTGTTCAGCCTCGGCGTGCCGGTGCTGGGCATCTGCTACGGCATGCAGACCATGGCCGCCCAGCTGGGGGGCAAGGTGGAGAACGCCGCCAAGCGCGAATTCGGCTACGCCGAAGTGCGCGCCCACGGCCACACCCAGCTGCTGAAGGACATCCAGGACCGCATCGGCGCCAACGGCGAAGGCTGGCTGGACGTGTGGATGAGCCACGGCGACAAGGTCACCGAGTTGCCCGCCGGCTTCAAGATCATCTGCGAAAACGCCGCCACCCCCATCGCCGGCATGGCGGACGAATCCCGCAAGTTCTACGCCCTCCAGTTCCACCCCGAAGTGACCCACACCCTCCAGGGCAAGGCCATCCTCCAGCGCTTCGTGCACGACATCTGCGGCTGCGGCTCCGACTGGAACATGCCCGACTACGTGGACGAGGCCATCGGCAAGGTGCGCTCCGAAGTGGGTTCCGACGAAGTGATTCTGGGCCTCTCCGGCGGCGTCGATTCCTCCGTGGTGGCGGCGCTGCTGCACCGCGCCATCGGCAGCCAGCTCACTTGCGTGTTCGTGGACAACGGCCTGCTGCGCCTGAACGAAGCCGAGCAGGTGATGGAAACCTTCGCCAGGAACCTGGGCGTCAAGGTCATCCACGTGGACGCTGCCGAGCGCTTCATGAAGGAGCTGGCCGGCGTCACCGATCCGGAGCAGAAGCGCAAGATCATCGGCCGCGAATTCGTCCATGTGTTCCAGGAAGAAGCCGAGAAGCTGCCCAAGGCCAAGTGGCTCGCCCAGGGCACCATCTACCCGGACGTGATCGAATCCGCCGGCTCCAAGACCAAGAAGGCCCACACCATCAAGTCCCACCACAACGTGGGCGGCCTGCCGGAAACCCTGCACCTGAAGCTGCTGGAGCCCCTGCGGGAACTGTTCAAGGACGAGGTGCGGGAACTGGGTCTGGCCCTCGGCCTGCCCCACGACATGGTGTTCCGCCATCCCTTCCCCGGCCCCGGCCTCGGGGTGCGCATCCTGGGGGAAGTGAAGCGGGAATACGCCGACCTGCTGCGCCGCGCCGACCACATTTTCATCGAGGAACTGCGCGCCGCCGGCTGGTACGAAAAAACTTCCCAGGCCTTCGCCGTGTTCCTGCCGGTGAAGAGCGTCGGCGTCATGGGCGACGGCCGAACCTACGACTACGTGGTGGCTCTCCGCGCCGTCCAGACCTCCGACTTCATGACCGCACACTGGGCCGAACTGCCCTATAGCCTGCTGGGCAAGGTATCCAACCGCATTATCAACGAAGTTCGCGGCATCAACCGCGTGGTCTACGATATCTGCGGCAAGCCGCCCGCGACGATTGAGTGGGAGTGAGCAGAGGTCTGGCAGTGACTGGCGGGAACAAGCAACAAAGT